>JAPUHZ010000310.1 GCA_027297485.1 Deltaproteobacteria bacterium | reverse complement strand
CCTCCATTTTAAAATCCTGGGATCCAATTAAGCATTGCTTCGTCTGCCCAGAATACCGCTGGCTCAAGATCTTCCGTGACCACATATACGTTCCTATTCAAGACCATCTGGCTTTTAACCTGGGGCAGGTAGATCCTTGCCAAAGCTCCTTATCGAAAAGAAGCTGATTACTGGAATTAGAGAAATTTGGGGTTACTCCCTCATGTGGCGGGATTGGCGGATCAATCCGCCATATGGAGTCTTTTCATCCATATTCAGGTCCAAACTAGCCTATAGGGCAAACACCTCCAAAGAAATCAGATAAAGTCCTAGAGACAACCCCGTCAGGTTTTTACTATTGCATGTCCCCGAAGATGACAGGTGTCCCTCATCCGACATTAATCAGGCCAACAAATCACCTCTGTTAGTCATCGGATCGTCGCGAAAAGCTGTTTATACCAGGCAAGTGAAAGAAATATTTAGAATGAGCAGGGGAGTGGAGAGGAAATTAGAGATAGTGATGCTCACAGTTATTGTTTCAGCCTTAGCTGTAGCTGTCGTTGCCCTAGTTTTGGCAGCGGCCATTTAGGGTTTTGACGCTCTGGGTGGCACGCCGTTCGTCGGAGCAAACTAACCCAATCTGGACCCCTGCACACCTCCAAAGGGAAAGTTCGGCGGTCAACCTCAGGCCGCCGTTTTTGTTTCTGCTCTTAGGTTCTCACGTAAACCTTCAGCGCATATTTCTTAACCACCTCCATATGTGGCAGGACTAAGGCAAATCGGGGGGGGTGACCCTCTCCCGCACCCTGTGGCAGCACCGTTATTCACTCCCCATCCGCCCGTGGCAGGTCCCGGAGCCGCGCCTCATTCATGGCCTTGGCATCCTACGGACTGGGAAAATTCACGGATATTGGTTTTAAGCCCCTCTAGGCTTGAGAGCTTTAGGCTGCCTGTTGGATCACATATCCAGCAACCAGATTCTTCTGGCACTCAAATCAGGGATGCGCGTCTTACTTTGCTGCCCATATTTTGTCCATTTTCTCGCGCATACACATGCCATCGAAACCCTAAACTGACTCTTTACAAACATCATAAATGCAGATATGTTATGCAACCGGTTTCTCGCATTGAACCAGCAATGGAATCCGGAGGAATTTCCTATGCTTAATACCGCCGATTATGCCCAGCCCCTACGGACTATGGGCCAAGATCTGGAGGTGCTGCGTGTCGAAGCCTTCGAAATTGAGAGTGTAGGCAACGACTATATTATCCGGGGTAGGACTGAAGTGCCTCCGCTGGAAGAATCACCTTCACACGCCTTCAAGAAGAGCGGTCTTCGGGCGGTTTGGGGGAGATTCCGAGGGCGATACTCCGAGCAGAAAGAGCCCACCGCACATCAACCTTCCTCCGTGGGTCTCGAACTGCACTACACCCCTGAAGATATCGAGCGACTAGAGCGTGAGGGCCAGGCGAGACGACGCGACCCAAACAGGATGCCGAATGCCCACAGCACGTCACAGCTTCTTCGTGCAGTCGGTGCCTATGTCGATCACAAGGGTGCTCGCCTTCTGGCGGTCTCCTGGCGAGATCAATCGGTAAGCATTGTATACGAGACTGCCCAGGGTCGCCGGGAACTCGATGTGTTTCGGCTAGATTCTATGTACGACTTTTGGGTGCGCATGTACCTGAGAAGAGTTGACCGCACCAGATCTGACGGCTTATAAAAGTCTGCTTCAAAAACATTCTCGTCCAGCCATTTCACATTTTTTCTCTTGACACCTTCTTCTGAGAACGATATATTTCACCCGATTCAATGGTATGCGAAAGGGTATACCCGTGTGGGTATACCCACACGGGTAAATTCCTAACCGGGAGCAAAAGGGCTCACAAAGCCCAATAAAATCTTAAAAAGAGGAGGCAGAGATATGCCAAAGGAAGTAGAACGCTTAATAGCAGAGGCGCAAGAGGGGCAGATCGGTCGGCGGGAGTTTATCAGTCAGGTGGCAAAATTGTTGGGGAGCGTAGTCCTAGCCAGTGTGCTCTTTGATTCGGCAGTGGGAGGGAGGGCCGAAGGGGCGGTAGTGGCCGCGGATGATCCGGATCTTGAGTCCGGCTGGGTCGATGTTCCTGCCAAGGATTATACCGCCTTTTTTTACCACTCCAAGCCTAAAGCAGGCGGCCCATTCCCTGGAGTGCTGGTGATTTCGGAAAACCGCGGCGTAGACGAGCATATTCAGGATGTCACCCGCCGTTTTGCCAAGGAGGGCTATTTTGCCGCCGCTCCTGATACGATCTCCCGTTTTGGGGGCATCCGAGAGCTTGGCAAAGAGGCTGCCATGGGCATGACATCGGGGATGAGGTCGGACATAGTCCTGGATGTCGTAAAAACTACCTTTGACTATCTCCGGAGGTCAAAGGGTGTGAAGGCCGATCGCATCGGAATCGTGGGATTTTGCTTTGGTGGAGGCGTTTCCCTTCTGACCGCCACAAAGATTCCGGAGTTGGCTGCCTGTGTGCTTTTCTATGGTAAAAGTCCCAATCCTATCTCCCAGGTCAAGGATATCAAGGCCCCAGTGCTAGGCCTATACGGTGGCGAAGATAAGGGAATCACCTCAAAGGTTCCAGAGCTAAAGAAGGTCATGGATCAGTACGGAAAGAGTTTTGAGTACCAAATTTATGATGGCGCCAAGCATGCGTTTCACAACGAAACACGGTCCGACCGCTACCATCCGGAAGCAGCTAGAGATGCATGGATGAAAACCTTGGCGTTCTTCGGAAAGCACCTGAGAAAGGGTGGTCGTCGAGCCTAGCCCTCTCGGCCCTTAGGCTGGCACATGCCCGGGGAAAGATTGGGTTTAGGGGTCAGGGGCGGTGGTGATTATCCATAAGGCAGTAGGCGTGGCAGAGCTGCCATCCGCTTCACCCAACAAAATCCTTTTCGCGTTGGCTGATTGGCGATTGCCAGCAGCTAAATTTCGTAAGGTAACCTGACGGTAAAGGTTGAGCCCCTGCCAGGCACGCTCTCCACTTCAACGGTCCCTCCAAGTATTTCAGTAAACTTCCTGACGATGTAAAGCCCCATTCCCACGCCGCCGTAAGACCTGGCATCAGAACTGTCTGCTTGGCGAAAGATCTCAAAAATGTGAGGCAGCGCCTCCTTTGGAATGCCTACCCCTGTATCCGCTACCTTGAACTCCACTGAATTTGCCTCGGGAAGGTACCGTGTTGATATGGTGACATCTCCGCTGTTTGTAAATTTAATGGCGTTGCCAATAAGGCTCTCCAGGATGTGCCTGAGCCTCCTACTGTCGGTCTTTATAGCCGGAAGCTCAGAGGGACAGTCCCAGGTCAGGGTCAGGTCTTTATCCAAAGGAACACTGTAGAAAGACCTAAGATCGCCGACAAAATCCCTCAAACTCACCTCCTGACTGTCCAATTCGATCGTCTCAGCCTCAAGCCTGGCTGCCTCCAATATACTGTCCACCATGGTGATTAGCTCATTGGAGCGGCCTATAATCTTCCCCAGAGCATCCTCTTGCTCCCAGCTAAGCTCCCCCACCATTCCATCACTGAGCATCTCAGCATAACCTCTAACGACGTTAAGCGGTGTCCTAAGCTCGTGCGACATGACGCTCAGAAATTCACTCTTTACCTTGTTCGCTCTCTCCAACTCGACCGCCTGCTTTTTGGTCTGCTCATAGAGCTGGGAATTGTAAATCGCTATAGCTGCCTGGCCTGCAAGCGTGGCTAGGAACTGAACTTCTTCGTTGGTAAATTGGTGCTCCTCCTTCGTGTAAAAAGAAAGGACCCCCAGGACTTCCTCTTTGGCAATCAATGGGACTCCCAGATAAGAAACTAACCCGTGCCTTTGGCAGAACTCGGGGTCCCATCTTCGTGGGTCTGTCTGAAGATTACCAACCATCAAAGGGGCCTTGGTTTCAATCACCATTTTGGCGAGTCGATGATGCTCTCTTTGTCTCCTCGCCTTCCATTCCTCCTGGTTAATATTCCAACAGGCTAAGGGCTCTAATTCCCCGCTTTTTTTGTTGAATAGCCTAACTGTAATGGCCGGTGAATAGGGAAGAAGTCGAGCAATTTTTTCTAGAAGGGTTTCTAAGATGGTGTAGAGATCCAAAGTTGAGGTAGTGGCCAGGTTAATTTCGCGAAGAAGCGTGATGCGCTGCAGGTGGCGGCGAATCTCTTCTTCGGCTCGCTTGCGTTCGGTGATATCGCTGATGATGCCAACCGCACCAAGGATCTCGCCTAACTTATCCCGGAGCGGAGAGAGAGTCACTCTGATGGCGCGTGTCCCGTTGGCTCCCGGCCAGAATGTTTCGACGTCCTTCACCGTCTCGCCGGCTAGGGCCCGTTGAACCAGCCGGTCGATTTCCTCTCGTGCCACCTGGGGGACCAGATCGACAATTCGCCAATTGATCATGTGCGCCTTTGAATAACCAAGCAGGACTGCAGCCTGCTCGTTGGCAGATTGAATGGTGCCGGTCCGATCCACGCTGATCAGTCCCTCAGCCGCATTTTCAAGAATCCCCTCGAGATGCCCCTTCGTGCGCTTCACCTCCTGAGTAAGCTGCTCGATCACGTGCTGCCGCTGCTCGACCTCTGTCAGGAGGGTCAGCAGATAGAGCTTGCTTCGTTGGAGTTCCTGGTTCTGGAGGTTGACCTGTTGAACTTCCCAGAGACCGCGAAGGGCCAAGAGGGTGGGTGTGGCAAGTAAGTCGAGTGGCTCGCGTTGGGCCTTTAGCTGCTGCGAGTCGGCATTGACAACTACAAGAACCCCCTGTGGCTCCGACCCCAGCACGTAAGGTAGGAAGATGACGCTGCGGAGGTCCGGGGACGCAAGAGGGCCAAAGGTCGGGTCGTTACTGATCGGATCGACAACTCTCACTTCGATGGCGGACAGGACCTTATCAACCGCGGAAGCTATTGCCTGGTCGAAGCGGGAGCTCCACCCTTGGGTTTTGGTCTCAGCCCAGACCGGTATGCAATGACCGAGGGGTCGATCCCAGACGTAGAAGCAGACATTATCGGATCCGACGTTCTTATGAAGCCAGCCGCAGAGGGAAGCGGCGACCTGTTTGATTGTTTCATTTCCCTGTGTAGGCTTAATCATGCTTGTGGAAATAGACAGACCGCCTCACTGACCCTCACCCGTTGTGAGACGCATTCTAGGCCAATCATCCCTGCCGGCGGAGAGCCGACTGGAGCCGTTCGATCGCCAAGCACGAGGCATGGTCTGACGTCTCGATAACCGAGTGGCCGGTGGCTTTCATCAGACTAATCAGGGAGCCCTTAGGAATTTCCAAGGCGCAGGCGACTGAACCATCATCGAGTGGCCTATGTTCCCATCCGTGTTCCGATGGCAGAATCTCTCCTTTCATCTCTTGTCGCTGCAGTTGATCATCATCTTCCGAATCGAGTACCGACCGCAGCCAAGAGCAGAGCGCTCCTATCAAGGCATCAAGCATACTTCCTTCAGGACATGGGTTATAAATCCCCTTTGCCATTTTACTTCTAAATATGGATCATTGTCAAAGATACTTGAAAACCCAATCCGTAGATGAATTTTTTCCGTATCACTGTAGAATGGCGCTCAGCAAGACTCCAAGGACTTCAGAGTCCGCATCAGATCATCCGGCAGGGGCGTGGTCCACTTCCTCCTCTCCCCACGGTACTCAAAGGCGATATCGCAGGCGTGGAGGAACTGACGTCTTAAGCCGTGGGCCTTTTGGAACTGCCTGTTAAAAGGGAAGTCACCGTGCTGATCATCCATGAGCAGGGGGTGGCTGAGTCTGGCAAAGTGGAGACGAATCTGATGCCTCCGGCCGGTTTTAGTCGTGACGCGCACCAACGCAACCCCGGGGAACTCCTTCTTGACTTTGTAGAGTGTCAGGGCTGGGACCAGCCTGTCGTCTCTTCCCGGAAGTGGGAAGTCGATCCTGCCTTCCTTGGGACGAAGTCGCCCCACTATCAAAGCCAGGTACTTTTTTTCGACCTTTCCCTCTTCAAATTGTCTTTTCAACTCCTCCGCAACTTCGCTTTTTTTCGCGATCACGAGAAGACCAGAGGTCTCTTTGTCGATCCGATGGACCAATATGGGGGCGATGCCGTGGGATCGATAAGTCGCTTCCAACATTCCCAAAACAGTGTGACGTTTGAGTATCCCCTTGGCTTCGTGGACTGCTGTTCCCGCCATCTTGTCAATCACGAGAAGCTCATCGTTTTCGAAAAGGATTTGAAAGCCGTGATGCAAGGGGGTTTTTTTCAAATCGCTGCTCGGTTGCTTTTCAAAAGGGATAAAGAGCTGGATCCGGTCTCCTGCCCGGACTGTCTCTTTCGGTCCGGAACGCTTGCCGTTGAGCCGCACCCCGTTTTTGCGGAACAGCTTTCTGACGTATCCAATGGGGAATCGCTTTTTGAGGAAGTTCTCCAGGCTCTTGGGCTCCTCGGTCTGCGGAAAGATAATCTCCCGGGCCATCTTCTAATTCATATCGGGCTCGGATCGGGATCGTCAAGAGGAAACAAATATTTGCAATTTCCTAGAAATTAAGCTAGCTTAGGTCATTTGGCGCGTTATTCTACTGATGAGAAAAAGGGTGCGCCTGGGTGAGGTTTTCATTGAGCCGTAAAGAGTCGGTCGATGCGGTCAGAAAAAAGATCGATCAAGTTGATGCAAAAATCGTAGGGCTTCTCAGTGAGAGGGCCTCTCTTGCCCAGAATATCGGACAGACAAAGAATCTGCGGGAAGAAGAAGTCTACGTTCCCAACCGTGAGAAGGAGATCTTCCAAAGGATTTCCAGCTTAAATCGCGGGCCACTCCCTGAACAGGCCCTCCGCTCCATCTACCGGGAGGTTCTTTCCGCCTCCCGCTCCCTTGAAGCGCCTATAAAGATCGCTTATCTCGGCCCAGAGGCAACCTTCACGCACATGGCAGCGCATGAGAGATTCGGCTCATCGGCGACTTTTATTCCGTTGACAAGCATAGCGGATGTCTTCCAGGAGGTAAGTCAGGGAAGGGCCAACTATGGTGTCGTGCCGATTGAGAATTCCACAGAAGGGGTAGTGACACATACCCTTGATATGCTGGTCGAGGCAGATGTTAGGATTTGTGCGGAGGTCTGTTTGGAGATTCATCTCTACCTTTTGTCGCAATCAGGCCGCTCGGAGGATATCCAGCGCATCATCTCCCATCCTCAAGCCCTGGCCCAGTGTCGCCGTTGGCTGGCGAGCCATTGTCCCCATGTCAGGGTGGATGAGGTAGCCAGCACAGCCCAAGCGGCCCAGATGGCAGCGCAGGATACAACCCTAGCTGCTATTGCCAGCGCTCTGGCCAAGGATTTTTACGGCTTGGACGTGGTAGAGGGGAACATTGAAGACCGGGCCAATAATATTACCCGTTTTCTCGTCATCGGATATCAGGAGACTCAGCCAAGCGGAGACGACAAGACCTCGATTGTTTTTTCGGTTAAGGATGAGGTGGGAATTTTGTACCGCATGTTGGAACCCTTTGCCAAGAACCGGATCAACTTGACCAAGATCGAGTCGCGTCCCTTAAAGGATAAGCCTTGGGAGTACTTCTTTTTTTTAGATTTTAAAGGACATATGAGAGAGTCAAAAAGCCAAAAGGCAATAAAGAAACTGGAAAGGAGCTGTCTCTTTATTAAGGTCCTCGGCTCCTATCCTTGCAGCGTATGAATATTATTGAGCAAGTTCCGGACTATATCCGCTCCCTGGTTCCCTATTCCCCCGGGAAGCCGATTGAGGAGGTAGAGCGGGAGTATGGGATCGAGGATTCGGTCAAGCTTGCCTCCAATGAAAATCCTCTGGGTCCTTCCCCAAGGGCAATAAAGGCATTGCAGGAGAGACTGCATCAGCTCCATCTCTATCCGGATGGGGATTGCTTTTACCTGAAACAGAGTCTGGCGGCAAAGTTGGGCATATGCTCTGACACGTTGATTTTCGGTAATGGCTCCAACGAGATCATCGAGCTGGCAGTACGGACCTTCATGCGACCTGGCGATGAAGCGGTGGTGGCACACCAGGCGTTTGTTGTTTATCGCCTTGTGGTACAAGCGGTGGGTGGACACTGTAAGATAGTCCCTTTGAGGGATTTTACCCATGACCTTGATGCCATGGCCCGGGCAATAACCCCCAGGACTCGGGTTCTCTTTTTGGCCAATCCTAATAATCCAACAGGGACGATCTATCGCAAGGAAGAATGGGAGAGGTTTCTCGAGCGGGTCACTGCGGATATTCTGGTGATCGTAGACGAGGCCTATTTCGAATATGTTGGGGATACGGATTACCCTGACTCTCTCGTTTATCACGGGGAAAGAAGGGCACTCTTGACGCTCCGCACCTTTTCCAAGCTTTATGGACTGGCAGGGCTTAGGATTGGCTATGGTATCGGGACCAAGAGGATGATTGATCTGATGCATAGGGTACGTCAGCCCTTTAATGTTAATGCCGCCGCTCAGTGGGCAGCCTCGGCAGCATTGGAGGACCACGAGCATGTGAAGCGTAGTCTTGCTGTCAACGACGAGGGGATGCACTACCTCAGGGAAGAGATTGCCAAGCTGGCCCTTGATAGTTTAGATAT
>JAPUHZ010000031.1 GCA_027297485.1 Deltaproteobacteria bacterium | reverse complement strand
CATGGCCAAAGATCCAGTCAGGCCTTATCCCGAAAGGTTCAAGGCGGCTGATCTGCATGGTTTTCTGGGCGCCCCCTTGTTTAGCAGAGATGGAAAACCCTTAGGGGTCATCTTTGTCATAACCCGCGCTCCCCGTGAATTTAGCCAGCGTGAGATCGAATTAATCGAGCAGTTTGCTAATGGGGCGGCGATCGCCATCCAAAATGCCCGGCTGTTTGAGGAGATCCATCGGAAGTCGAAAGAGTTGGAGGCCTTGGTCGATATCAACAAAGGTATTGCTGCTCTCTTGGATCGCGAAGTCCTGCTCCCGCGTATTGCCGAGGAGGCAAGAAGTATTCTTAAGGTGGACAGCTCCATTTTTCGTCTCATTGAAGGAGAAGATCTGGTTCTGGCAGGGGTATCGGATCCTGAAAATCTCAGCTTTCAGCCGAGATTGCGAATTGGGGAGAGCCTAACCGGTAAGATCATCGAGCAGAAGCGCGTCTTAGCAGTCACAAAAATCCTCGAAGATCCCGATATGATCGAAGAGCACCGAGAGATCGTCCGTAGGGCTGGCTACCACTCCTTTCTAGGAGTCCCCCTGCTTGTCGGAGGTCAAATCATTGGCACCATTAACTTCTACTCCAAAGAAGAGAGGGAGTTTCGGTCGGAGGAAATCGATCTCATCAGCGGCTTTGCAGATCAAGCTGCTATTGCTATCCAGAACGCTAACCTTTTTGCCGAAGTGAAGGAGAAGACAATCGAGTTAGAAAAACTCAACCAAGATCTCCAGGAGGCCAACCGAGCGAAAGGCGACTTTCTGGCGGCTATGTCCCATGAGTTACGCACTCCCCTCAACGTCATTATCGGGAACGCCGGCTTAGTCAAGGACGGCATATTTGGGGATGTCAGTGATAAGCAAAAGAAGGCCCTGACAAGGATCCTCCATTATTCCGAGGCCCTCCTCAGGCTCATCAATGATGTGCTGACATTTACCAGGATGGAAGTGAAAGAGGGTTCCCTGCGCCTTTCCACCTTTGAGGTGAACGAGGTCATTGCCCATGCCCAGGGCTACGTGGAGCAGCTCAACCGAAATGGCCACCTGAAGATTCTATGGAAGGTGGAACCGAATCTAGCGCCGATGACCACGGATGCATTGAAGCTTGAGGAGATCCTGCAGAACTTAATCGGGAACGCCTTTAAGTTTACCCCGGAGGGTAAGATCGAGGTCCGGGTGCGAGACCTTCGGAAAAAGAATCGAGTCGAGTTTGCCGTATCCGATACCGGGATCGGCATCGATGAAAAGGATCTCCCGAGTATCTTTGATCAATTTCACCAGCTCAAAGGCGCACACACGGGCAGCTACAACGGCGTGGGGTTGGGTCTAAGTATCGTCAAGAAGTATCTGGAGATGATGCACGGGGATATCCACGTTAAGAGCCAGCCGGGTAAGGGGTCAACCTTTACCTTCATCTTGCCATATACGGTTTCTAACACTGGGGAGGTTTGTGAGGAGAGCGTGGGGATAGTTTCAAACAGCGAGGATTAATCAATGCAGGAGTCGGCAATTTTGGCATCCGGTCTTAAGGGAATTCCATCTCCTTTCCGTCTCTTTTCCCGCTACGCTGTCTTTGGGCTTATAGGCTTTATTCTTCTCTCATTTATCCTGTTTCAAATCTGGATGCACGTGTTTGAACGCTATCTCATCCAAGGGATGAAAGAAACTAAGGCGAGATATACAAGCGCTTTGGTTGGTCATGTGCTTACAGAAGAAGACTTTCATGGGGTTAAGAAGGGATCGGCCTGGAATACCTTCGGAGAAAAAATGGCCCCTCTTTTCTTTCTCCCAGAGGTGGTGCGGGTCAAGGTCTACGACCGAGACGGAGTTATGATCTGGTCCGATTTGCCAGAGCTTGTGGAACAGTCGCCCCCCGCAAAGAAAAACCCCGAACTTCTTGAGGCCTTGGAAGGCCATGTGGAGGCGGAGATCTCCCGCCTCACAAAAGAAGAACACCACTTCGAGCGCGGGACCTTCCGCTCCCTCATGGAGCTGTACGTTCCCATCTACCTAGGGCAAGAAGACAGGCCGATAGGTGTGGCTGAGGTCTACATGAACATAGACCCCCTGTTTGAGACCGTCCGGAATGCGGGGGGACCGATTGGCTTCACTGTGGCCGCAGGGATGGGGCTGCTATTGTTTTCTTCCTTCTTTGGCTTGGGTCGTGCGGTCGGTGTCATCCATAAGCAAAGCAGGGAACTCTCAGCTTCTCACGCAAGCCCGGAAGAGAAGGTCGAACAACGAAAAAGAGAGCTTTCCGCCCTTTATGACGTGACGACTACCGTCAGCCAATCCTTAGAGCTGGAGCCGGTACTGCAAGAGGTAATCGAAAAGATCACGGAGATTTTTCATTTTGATGCGACAAGGATTTATCTTTTTAATCCCCAGATGGATGAGTTACATGTGCGGGCTTCCTTTGAAACTAAACCAGAGTTTTGGGCTCAAGCTAGGGTCTTTCGCCGCGGGCAAGGGAACGTCGGCAAAGTGGCGGAAACCGGGGAGCCTCTGATCTTTGAGGATATCCACAGCAATCCTCAGTATCAGCAATTGAGCCATACAAAGAATACCCAAAAAGCCGGATTTAGCTTCTTCGCTGCCTTTCCCATAAAAGCCAAGCTGAGGACTGTGGGGACCATCGTCTGCATTGGCCGGATGCCCCGGTGCCTTACATTCGATGAGGTCCGGTTGATAACGTCTATGACGGATCATATTGGCGTTGCCGTTGGAAATGCCGCCCTGTTTGAAGAGACGGTCAAGAGAGCCGACCAGCTTTCCGCTCTTCATGCCGTCACTGCCACCGTGAGCCAGTCTCTGGACCTTGGAGTCGTTCTAAATGAGTCTATCAAGAAGGTCTTGGAGGTTTTCAAGTTTGATGCGGCTCGCATCTTTCTCCTTGATCGA
>JAPUHZ010000309.1 GCA_027297485.1 Deltaproteobacteria bacterium | reverse complement strand
GCACCGGCGTAAGCGGAATGTTCATCGCAACCCTTCCTGATGGCTCCCCGTTACCATGCCGATTGGCCGCCATCCACGACCAGTACATGCCCGCTCACGTAGGCCGAGGCGTCCGAGGCAAGGTAGACGACGGCTCCTTTCATGTCATCCTCGCCGCCCAGCCGCGCCTGTGGAATCGCCCGCAGAATGGATTCACGCCGGTGGTCGAGCACCCCCTGCGACATGTGAGTGGGAAACCAACCCGGCGCGATGGCGTTGACCTGAATGTTATGCGGCGCCCATTTGCAGGCCAGGTCCCGGGTCATGGCAATCACGGCTCCCTTACTTGCGTGGTAACCGGTGGCCTCCACGATCTTCGCCGGTGCTCCCCCCAGGCCTGCAACCGAAGCGATGTTGATAATCTTTCCTCGCCGCTGGCGAATCATGACGTTCCCGGCAGCCTGCGCGCACAGGAAACTTCCCGTCACATTGGTTCGGATGACCTTCTCCCAATCTTCGAGCCGCATCGTTTCCGGCGGGGCGCCCCAGGAAATGCCTGCATTATTAACGAGAATATCAACGGTTCCGAACTCCCGAACCGTCGATTCAATCAGGTTTCGGACGTCGTCGGGTTGCGCGACGTCGCAGCCAAGGGCAAGGGCTTTGACACCCAGTTCTTTGATTTCCGCGGCTGCCTTTTCGCAACGCTCCCTCTTGCGAGCGCAGAGCACTAGATTCGCGCCCGCCTCGGCCAACCCCTGGGCCATCTGACGTCCCAGGCCCATCGAACCACCCGTAACGATTGCCACCCGGCCAGAGAGATCGAACAGTTCAGGAACAATCATGGCCGGATACTCCTTCCTTTGCGCCGTCGTCCGAATTTATCAGGAGGCATCAAGCACCAAGGGTTGTGAAAGCTCGGAGCTTCGAACTCCGCGCTGATGCCATGTCTGACTCGTGCTCCGAGAACGGCGTGGCCGCCCTTAAACTGCGTGAGTGCCTTCATGATTATTTGGTTCAGTAGAGTTCTCTGAGAAAACCATCTAAATCTAGCCAATCGGGGCTTCGAGCGCAAGAGCCGTGCAATTTTGAACACGAAAAACGAGGAGAATCCTCTGGTCAAGGATGCATCGTAGGAGTGATGTTGCCCAACAGCAAAGGGAAGACCGGACAAGGAAAAAAGGTGAATGGTCGGGGCGCGGGGATTCGAACCCCGGGCCTCCTGCTCCCGAAGCAAAAATCATACTCCAGGTAAGTTCCATCCTTTCAATCTTTCTACTGAAAACATTGAGCTTAGGTCCGTAATACGAATGTCTCCAGTTGTGGCCGCGTGTGCCCTGGTGTACGTAGGGTCGCTACATTTTCCGCTACAGTCCAGTTTCGCTGATTCTCCCAATTCTCAGGATCGGGGTGTCACATGAGACTTACGGTCGAGGAAGGAACCACCATCCAATCCCAGGGCCTTTACCTCACTGAAAAGTGCGACGGCTGCAAAACCATTCTGAATCAAAGTGTCACTTACACCATCGCTGGTAAGCCGGAGGTGTATTGCTCAGCTAAGTGTCGGAACCGAGTGTTCTTTGAGAACCAGCTTGAGCGAAAGAAGCGAGCCAGTCCAGGCAGGTGTGCAAACTGTGGCGGGCCACTACAAGGGAAGAGGCGGGGTGCCCTCTACTGCAATGATATGTGCCGAAAAAGGTATGCCAAGAAAAACGGGGGTATCTCTACAGCGGGCGCCGAAATATCGCGGAAATCGAATCAATCAAATCAACAACTTGCAAATCCGAAAATCGCCGTTTCGACCCAGAGCCTTAGAAATCAAAACGAACGCAGCCACGGGGCATTACACGCGAAATCGAGTTTATCCGGGGCAGTGGCAGAGTTGGAGAGAAGCCTGATCGCCGAGAGGGTAAAGGCAGGGTTGAGGAACGCCAGGGCCAAAGGAAAGCGTCTCGGGGCCGGCCCCGCGTTGCCGTGGATGCAGCCAGAGTGGCCCGCCTTCGCGCCCAGGGCGCTTCCTGGCGCGAGATTTCAAGGAAGCTAGGTTTCGCGGCAAGGGCAGCGTTCAACGAGCCTTTCATAGCCTGCCCAAAAACACTTGTTTTTAGGCCGTCCTATTCCTCGACGAACGGGTGCGTAGATTCAAGCAATTACAAGCGGCTGTGCAGAGGGGTTTTTGGGCCATGCCCTTGTGTTAGGGGTTAGTGTGTGTAGTGCACCCTGCGAAAACTGGACACGTGAAGAACGTATGATGAGGGTCTCCAGACAGGGGGCAACGATGAGCCGGAGAGTGCGGGTGCAACGAAGCGTGGAAGAGAAGTGGGAGATCGTAGAGGAGGGGCTGCGGAGCGGGAACATCGCCGATGACTTCGTATTCCTCTCCCGGACAGGCACCGTCCTCGACCCAATTAACCTCGTCCACTACTTCTTCCTCCCCTGCGTGGAGCGCGCTGGGCTTCGGGAGATCCGCTTCCATGACTTACGGCACACGTTTGGTTCCCACCTGATTCAAGACGGCGCCCCCCTGCCCTACGTGAAGGAACAGATGGGGCACAGCTCGAATCAGGTGACGGTTGACATCTACGGCCACCTCATCCCGGGGGCGGATATTCGGTGGATGGACCGCTTGGACTCCGCAACAAGTCCGCAACTATCTGCAACCCATACGGGACCTGGAGCCAAAGAGGAGAAAGACGATTCCATGGAAGTGCTTGAAAAGATTGGTGGGCCCGGTAGGATTCGAACCTACAACCAACGGATTATGAGTCCGCTGCTCTAACCGTTGAGCTACGGGCCCTCAATGACTTACAGAGGGGGGTACTGGAAGTGTAGCAGGAATTGTAGCGGGTGCCCGTCGTTTTTGCCCTTCCGTTAGCTTCTCTGCCGCCTTCTCATTCAACGCCTCCAACCGTTGGAAAGCTCTCTCCATCGTTTCGGGAGTCGGGTGTACATATCGCTGAGAGACCGTCACGCTGCTATGGCCTGCAATCCTCATGATGGCAAAGGGATCGGTTCCAGCCTCCCCCAATCTAGTGAGCATTGTATGGCGAAGGGAGTGGAGAACACAATCCTTGGGTAACTTCAGCGTCGCTCTTAATTCTGAGTGCATATGATCTAGCGAAGTCACCAGAAGTGGACGACCCTTTTTACCTGGATAGACCCATGGGGAATCTGTACTAGAGGCTCTTTCCTCCAGCATGCGTCGTACTCTTTCGGTAAGGCAGAGGTTTCGCTTAGCGTTCTTTGATTTACCATTGCGTACCTGCAAATAGCCGAAAACAGCGCCGTTAACCGGCTCCAGCCGAATGTCCCGCCACTCAAGGCTTAAAGCTTCGCTTAGCCGGAGGCCCGTATC
>JAPUHZ010000308.1 GCA_027297485.1 Deltaproteobacteria bacterium | reverse complement strand
CGCGTGGTATGACCCTGGCCGGTGAGGTCTTCGACCAAACGGGCATCCCCTGGACCAAAGCGCCGCACAGTGCCATCCCCCAGACCGTTTTCTAGCTGGCCGGACAGAATAATGATGTATTGCCGGCAGGGCGGGTAGTGCCAGTCTTTGAACGTCCCGACGGGTATTTCCCCAAAAACGATCCGTGAGGCGGCTTGCGGCTCAGTTAAGGCAGGATGTGAAGCATAAGTTTGTTCCTCAATATGGGATTTCATATCGTCACCTGTGTAGAGTCGGAATATGCCCATGTGGTTTCTCCTTCGTAGTTCAGGCGGAATTATCCTGTTTTAGGTTTGTCTGTCTAAAGCAAATCTCGTCTTAGATAGCAACTGCTTCTCTGCAATCTCTCAACTCTACTTTTCTGGCTGTGAGCATTCAGCAGTCAGCTTTCAGCCTTCAGCCTTCAGGACTGAGGCAGGAGTTATTCTGATAGCAGATAGCTGATGGCTGACCGCTATGCACAGGCCGGAAGGTTTTGCCTGAGGAACCATGCCTTTGGTAATAGAGCCGCCTTTCCCTTGACATCTGTAATCAGTCAGTTGCAAAGTAGTTTTTCATAGGAACAGGTATAGGATGACACCCAGGGCGACACAGCTTCTTGCCCGGTACGCAACCGGCCTCCGCTATCAGGAGATTCCCTCCGAGGTGATCTCTAGAATTAAGGATTGTATTATCGATACGTTGGCGGTGACACTCTATGGCTCGACAAAACCATGGAGCCGGAGTGTGGTGAATTATGTCGCCAGCATGGGCCGCAAGGGAACCTGCACTGTTTTTGGTGAACGGTGGAAAACTCAGGCTCCACAGGCGGCCCTGGCTAATGGTGCTATGGTTCATGCCTTTGAACTAGACAACGTGCGCCAACCAGGTGCCGGCGTTCATGCCGGGGGTACCGTTCTCGCTGCTCTCGCCGTAGCGGAAGAGTTGAAAGCTGATGGAAAGTCGTTTCTGACGGCTCTAGTGGCGGCTTGTGAGGTAATGTTTCGGATCGGAGTGGCTACAGGTAATTCTGTGGAGAAACGCGGCTTTCACGCACCTGCGTTGAACGGGACCTTTGGCTCCGCTATAGCTGTCAGCCGGCTCCTCAAGCTCAGCGAAAGGCAAACGGTCCATGCCTTGGGAATTGCCGGCTCCTATTCCGGTGGTTTAATGGAGTTTTCGCGCTGCCAGGAAGGGGCGATGATTAAACGCCTCCACCTGGGCAAGGCAGCGGAAGGAGGGGTTACTGCGGCTCTTCTGGCCCAAAAGGGATTCGCGGGTCCCGAGAGTGTGTTGGAGGGAAATTTCGGTTTTTGCCGTGCGTTTTCCGATTCGCCGGACTTAGCCTATCTCACCCACCGCCTGGGCCGCGATTTTGAATCCCTTAATATTTGCATCAAGCGTTATGCCTGTCATATCAATGCTCATGCGCCGATCGAAGCTCTGCAAAAGCTAAAAGAGCGATACGACTTTACTCCGCAAGATATTAAAGAGATTGTTGTGTCGGGAATAGAAAAGCTGGTCACCCATCATGGAATCTACCAGCCCAGGGACTTAATGATGGCACAGTACAGTATCCCGTTTTGTGTGGCCCTGAGCCTTTACTTTGATCCCAGGGAACCTGAGTCCTTCGACGAAAAGAGAATCCGGGATAAGAAAATTCTTGCCACGACCCGCTTGGTCCGGCTCAAAGTGGACGCGGAGATCGAAAAAAAAGAATGGGACCGGGCGGCAAGAGTCACCGTGCGCCTTAAAAACGGTAAGCGCCACACTGCCCTTGTCATTCACTTCAAAGGCACCCCGCAAAATCCTCTAAGCCCTTCTGAGTTGGAGGACAAGGCGAGGAGGTTGACCCGGCAGCTTCTCTCTGGCCAGAGGCTGGGGCACCTAATTGAAACAGTCAATCGTCTAGAGAAGGTAACAGACGTTTCAACTCTTGGCTCACTTCTGAGAAGTAAGGCATGAAGATAACCCGAATTGATACCTATCCCCTGATCCTGCCCGTTCGGGAGATCTACGGGGGCGTGGCAGGGTCTCTCGAAGACTGCCGCACCTTGATCATCCGCCTTGAGGGCGAAAATCGTATCGAGGGGTGGGGAGAGGCAACACAGGGTCGGCCGGGAAACACCTATGAGACTCTGGAGACCATGGAGATCATGGTCCAAAAATATTTCGCCCCGGCGATCATCGGAATGGACTTGGAAAATACCGGCCCGGTACTGGAAAGGCTCCATCAAACCCGCTACGGCCATCCCCTAACCAAGGCTGCCATTGAGACCGCGATTTTTGACGCCTTGGGTAAGTTATACCGGGTACCGCTCTATCGACTCCTCGGTGGCCCGTACCGTAAAGAAATCGATCTCGTGGGAGGGTTGGGGCTGGACGAAGGGCCGGAAACCATCGGCCTCCATGCTGGACGGCTCAAGCTAGAGGGTTTTACCACCTTCAAAGTCAAAATCGGCCAGAAAGACCGCAAGAAGGATATCGCCCGGGTCCGTGCTGTGAGAGAAGCAGTGGGAGAAAATGCCGCCATCCGAGTGGACGGCAATGCGTGCTATTCTTTCGTTGAGGCTCGGGAGCTTCTGAATGAATTGATCCAGTTTCGCATTGCAGATGCCGAGCAACCCCTCCCACGGTGGGATCTGAAGGGTCTTGCCGAGTTAAGGAGGGTTGTCGGCATCCCTATCGCCGCCCAGGAGAGCGTAAGCTCACCGGAGGAGGCCTTCTCGGTAGTTGAAGAGAAGGCAGCGGACCTCCTGAAGATCAAGCTCACGCATATTGGAGGATTTCAGAGAGGACTTCAGGTCGCAGCGGTCGTTGGGGCTAAAGGGCTTCCCGTTGTGGTAGGTCAGGGAAGTGCCTGCACCACGATTCTCTCCGCCGCCGAGATGCACCTCCACGCCGCTTTAAAAAACGCTCAGCCTGCCGGTGAGATGACCGGCTTTTTGCGTCTTGGAGAGCAGGAAATCTTTGGGTCCATCGAGGTTAAAGATGGAAAGGCCCTCTTGCCGGAAAGGGCTGGTCTTGGGGTCGAGGTAAATAGAGGGAAAATAGGAAGCCAGCACAACAAAAAGGGCTACGCCTTATAAAAGAGCAGTGTGGGGCTGGCCCTACACCAAAGAATGTGATAACAGAATCGTTGATTGAGATTTTTAATCTTCAGAGAAAGAGAGGAGCAACAAGATGACACCCAAGGAGGTATTGGAATTTGCCAAGAAGAACAAGGTAGAGATTGTGGATTTCAAGTTTGTTGATTTGCCGGGGCTGTGGCAGCACTTTTCGATATCGACCAGC
>JAPUHZ010000307.1 GCA_027297485.1 Deltaproteobacteria bacterium | reverse complement strand
TCATGGTAGCCTCCGGCCTGCGGTCATCCTCGACCCAGATCGCATAGAGGCGGCCGTCGGGGCTGTGGCGCAGGAACGGAGTGGATGGATTTCTGTTTTGCTGTCCGAGCCGGCGCTCAGGCCCGAACTTGAGATTCGTGGAGGTCGTAGCGAGCCCGGTCGCGCTCACGTTGCCGCTGCAGGCGGCCAGGATCACACAGAGCGCGAGGCCAAGCCCCGCAGCTGCGAGGGTGTCCGCAGGCGGTCTCTCCCCGTGCTCAGAAAGCCCAAAGCCACATTCTTCACCTCGATTCTCACCGGGCTTCACCCCTCGCTCAGCACCTTCCTGATATCCTTTATCACGGCCTTGGTGTTGAAATCCTGCCCCCAGTACTCGAACCTCTTCATCCCCTTTCGGTCAATGAGGAAGGTCTTGACCGCATGGTCCACAAGGCTTACGCTCACGACCTCGCCGGTGCGGCCGCGCTTGGCCCGCCTTTGCACGGAAAACCTGTAGTGGAACAGGACGTCCTCAATCTCCTGATAGGTGCCTGTGAGAAAGGACCAGGATCGAAAGTCCATTCCTCTAAACTGCTTGGCGTAACCTTTAAGCGCGGCGGGCGTGTCGTGGCTGGGATCGATGGTGATGCTGATAAAATGCAGGTCCTTCCCCTTCAACTCATGATGGATACTCGCGAGCTTCGCCGTCACCAGAGGGCACGACGTCGGGCAGTTGACAAAGATGAAGCTTATAATAACCACCTTGCCCCGGAAATCCGTCAGTGAAACCCTCCGGTTATCCTGATCGGTAAGGTTAAACCCCGGGGAATAGCCGTCCACCTTTTTTCTCAGCCACTTGCCCTGGCCATTGGCCTCGGCCTCCATCGGCCTTAATGCAAAATGTAAAGTGCAAAATGAAAAATATAAAAGAAAGAGAAAAGCGATGATTTTAACTTCTGCAATTTGCAATTTGAATTTTGCATTGCTCATTTTCGTCCTCCTTCTGATCCCCTCACGCCTCACCTTTCACCCCTCACGTGAGAGGTTAGGAGTGAAGGGTTAGGGGTAAGGGTTTTGGATTCTAAATTTTTCAATTTGCACTTTGCCTTTTGCATTGCCGGGGCTTACTCTACGGTGAACTCGGTCCGCATCCCGGTAGAGTACGGCCTACCATCGGGGGCAATCAGGTTGCACAGGCCCACGTAGCGTCCAGGCGTGAGATTCAGGACGAGCGTCTCACTCCTGCCCGGCGCCAGCGGATTGATTAGCCCGACGTTTTCTTCCGTCCCCGAGTTGGCCCGTACTTCCTTCACGATAAACTCGTGCGGTCGCGTATCGGCATTGGTTATCCTGAACGCCACAGGGCCCGGGGCCAGCCAGGTCTGGTCCAGCTCGATGAGGAACCACTTCAGCTTCACATCGACCACGGTGGCATCCTGGGGGATCAGGGCGAGCTTTTCATCATGATCGATCCTCCAGTCGTCGTCCTCCCGGACCAGCGCCATCCGATGCGTCTCCTGGACCTGCCCATAGGTCAGTCCCACTTCTGTCGTGGCGGTTTTTCCGTCGACCCACGTATCGGAGAATTCCCCTATCACGTAAGGCCTGAAACTGAGAAGACCCAATAGGCCAAAGTGCCTGACTTTCTCTTTTGGGAGCTCATACGCCTGCCGAAAGCCCTGGTCCGTCCAGCCGGCCTTGAAGGCTGGAAGATCCCTCGCATTGTACGCCAGAAAGGTCCTCCTCACGGCCTCTTCGACATCTCTGAGTTCCCAAGCTTTCTCCGCTTGCGATCCTTGCTCCCCGGTAACGAGACTCCACGAACCCAACCGCTTGCTGAGGGAACGGCTGGGTTCCCTCTTAGGGACCGATCTCGCAGTTTGTTGTTTCCCGGCGGGCGAAGTTCTACCCTCGTCCTTCTTGCCGCTGGCGTTCCACCAGAGGACCAACAGAAGGAGTGCAACGCACGCCAGCGCGCTCCAGAATGCGGTCTTCTTCAAAGGCGACATGAAAGGTTCGACCTTGAGACTCATCTCGAAAGGCCCCGGATTTGATCAAAGGCTCGCGCCTATTTGATCGTGAACTCCACCCGCATGCCCTTAGCGCAATGCGGTCTGTCGCCCCCCACCTCCGTATTGCAGCAGACCATCGCATAATCGCCCGGCTCCAGCCTTGTGAGAACCAGATTGGTCGCCTGTCCGGGCCTAAGAAACCACGCCGCCCGGGCTATGAAATGCTCGACGTCCTCAGGCCTCTTTTTGAAGACCATAAATTCGTGCTTCAGCTTGCCGGTATTGACGAGCTTCAGCACCATGTTTTTGGCGAGCCGGCTCTTGTCCAGCTCAAAGGCGAACTCCCTCATCTTCAACTCGATGACCGGGAAACCCTTGGGGTAAAGGGGAAGCAGCACGTCTCCGTCGATCTTATGGTGCCTGTCTATCCCCAACCGTTTGACCATATTGAGCCCGTAGCGCTCTCTCACCTTTCCCTGGACGATATCGAGCTGGACCGTGGCCCGGGCCATCATATGGTCCAAGACCCTGATGTTGGAGATACTGAGCACCTGAATCGGGCCGCGGAGCTTGATGGGGAGGAAATGTAGCGATAATGTGTCCTTGGCAAAGGGTCTGTCCACGTCCAGGCTGAACATCGTCTTTTTCATGAAGCCAAAGTCGGTCCAGCCGTCCGCAAAGGTCTTGTAGTCACCTTTGTTGAAGGCATCAAAGGTCTTCCTGATCGACTGCTCGATCCTGTCTTTGGCCTCCTCGATTTCGTGATGAGCGGCCACGCGAGCGGGGACGAGAGAAAGCCCGAGCCCGAGAACAATCATCCATACAACCCCGATCCCAAATCTAAGCGAATATCCAGAGGAGATCATGGCGGTTCTTTTTTCGAATCGGGGTAGAACATCTCGCATCCACGAGCTTTTGAAAAACATCTGTCTCTCCCTTGCTTTCGTTTCTACCGCCACGCCTTTTTATAAAGTAAAGGGGGCTCTGGCGAGCCCCCTTTTTTGGTTATGGCCCGCCTGTTGCTTTACACATCCGTCTCAATGTTATCAGAAGTAGGAGAACACTCACTGGTGGTGCCGGGGGTACCGGTACTGCCGCAGGGAAAGTCGTTTCTCACGTTAGTGGGCGCCGCGGGAGTCCCCGACCGCACCCGCCAGTGAGTCATCATCCCCGTATCTTCGTGCTCAAGGACGTGGCAGTGGAACATGTACCTGCCGCCGGCGGCATCGCCATCGATGGCGTTGGCGAGACTTTCGCCATCGCTGACGGCCGGTGTTGGGTCATCTCCATGGTAAAGAGGTTCAGCGACCGGGACCGTATCGACACCACTGGTACCGGCAAAGATATTCTCAGAACAATTTCCACTGGTACCGGCAAAACCATTAAGACGCCTACAAGGGTCACTGGGGTCAGATGCGTCGCCGACGGCGTTGTTGTTTTCCGCGGATTGTTGCGTAAAGTCTGTCGGCTTGATCTTGACCTCGAACGTGACGCCCGGCGCCATAGGCCATGTCTCCTTGAATTTGTTGAACGTCTCGCAGCCGCTCCCAGTGGTGCTGCCATTGATGCTCACGCAGACCTGATCGACATCATGGATGTGGATGGAGTGGGTCCAGTTGCCGACGCCATGGAGTGTCCACTTCTCCACGGTGTTGACAAACGGGTCCACATCGTAGCGCCGGCAGTCCATGATTCGGTCTGTCCGATCTCCATCAATGTCGTCAGTGTCCTCTCGGACCATGGTCCAGAACGGTTGCCCTTCGCTGGTAAATCTGAAGGCCCTGCTCTTTATCTCGTCCCCGATATAGAATTGGGATGTCGAATCATTGTTCGGAACATTTCTGAGAGCAGTGCCGTTGACAACCGTGGCGTCCGGGCCGTCGTCCGTGTCGATCGCCACGACATCGAACCGCATGATCTCGGATGTGGCGGCGGAACAGCTATGGGGAACGCATTGGCCGGAAGCGCTGTCATTGTTTTGCAGAATGAGGCTCGTGCCGGGCGAGAACTGACTGAAGTCAATGACGAATGAAAGCTTCTCGGCAATGCCGATGGGGATTTCCGTCCGGGCCACGGCGTTCGGCATGAATCCGCCGTCAAACTGGACCTGGATCATTTCAATTAGATTCTGGGCTGGGG
>JAPUHZ010000306.1 GCA_027297485.1 Deltaproteobacteria bacterium | reverse complement strand
AAACTAGTCACTTCGGGGTCAAGGATTCTTTTCACCTCTAGCGGACCCTTTAAAAGCTCAATCTCAGAGAAAAGGGCCGCTGTCAGTGAGCTAAGGCTTCTCTCTTTCGCTTCATTGGTTACAAAGGTTTCACCACCAGGGCGATTCTCGACCAGACCCATTTCGTGGAGTACGATCAAGGCCTGGCGGACAGAGACTCGACTGACACCGAACTGGTGGGCCAGTTCCTCCTCAGTGGATAGGCGATTGCCCTTCATAATTTCCACCGGGAGAATAACCCTTTTGATTTGCTCGATGAGGTATTTGTAGATCTTGTTTTTTTGAACCTCCCTGATCGTCAACCTCTTTTCCATCACAACCTCACTATAACGAAAACAAAAAGAAAGAATTCTTATGATCTCCCAGCGGCTCATCGACCAACTCACCACCTTGCGCGAGTACAGGTCAATCACCACTGCCAGGTACAACTAGCCCTGCATCGTCCACAAATAGGTAATGTCCGCCCCCCCAGACCCGATTCGGTGCCTCCACATCAAACTGGCGGGCCCACAGATTGGGTGTCATCGGGTAGTTGTTCCGACTCTCGGTCGTTACCTTGAACCGCTTCTTACGCTTCAGCGCAACATCCGCCTTGCTCATCAGGCTGCGCGCTCTGTAACGTCCGACCTGGTACCCATTGTCCTGCAGCTGCTTCGCCATCCGACGGCTCCCATAGCTCTGCCCCGTCTCAGCGTGTATCGACTTCACCTACGCAATCAGGTCCCCGGCGTCACCGCTCACATCCCCCTTCGATCCGCGTTGCACATAATCGTAAAAACCGCTACGACTCACTTCCACGACTCGACACAACATACACACCGGGTACGCTTTCTTCTGCCCCTCCATAAATGCATGTAGGATCTCAGATTATGGTGATCAGAGAGGGGATGTTTTTTTCATGACATCTTGACTAGAAGGAGAGAATTTCAGATTATGATGAGCCTCCGTAAAGGGAGGCTTTTTAGTTTTGTAGGAAGGGAAGAGGCGGTGAGAAGGGGGCGTTGGCCGCTCCCCTTCTCCCGGTGGGGCGATGCCCCACAATCCGAAAGCAGTTTCTTGATACTTCTTACCGATCTGTGCGTCAAGACCCTGGCGAGAGTGGGGCGGGATTCCGTGGAGGCGCCCTGAGCGATGTCCACGCTGTGGCGGAGTGCGGGTATGGGGGCACGGCTTTGTCGGAGTGTACTTCGATGAAGGGGGTAGTGTGCCTGTAGTTCTCAAGCGGTACCGCTGCCCTGAGTGTCGGCTGGTGATACGGATGCGTCCTTCGGGGTACTGGCGGCGGATACAGGCTTGCATTGCAGAGATCCGGCGATGTCTGTTTTACCGGATGCGTCTGGGGCGATGGCCGCCCCGCAGCAACACGCCACGTCAGCGTCATTGGCTGCGGGCTCTTAGGCGGCAGGTGCGGGGGCATCTAGGGATGAGTTGGAGAAAGAGGCTGGAGGAGGGTTTTGAGGAGCTTGTGCGGCTGGGGATCTGTGCGGTGAGTCGGTCGGTTTAGCCTGGGGCCTTCCTGGTGTTTTCTCCACCCTACCGAAGGGTTCTCTTCTCCAACTCTCAGCGGTGGGCTACAGAACTGGGAGAAAACTCGAAAGGAGAAATTCCCATGGATGAGCAACAGAAAAAGGAGGTGGCCGTCTTTCGCTTCGGGGTGATCAGCGACTTTGTCAGCCCGGCGCGTCTGGAGTGGGGCGAGCGAGAGCGGCTGTTACGGGAGAAATGCGCCCGGCAGTGGCAGATCCCATTCTCAGGCCGCACCAGTCTTTCCCGCACGACGATCTTTTCGTGGGTGCGGGCCTACGAGAGGGGAGGCCGCAGGCTCGAGGCGATCTATCCTCGCGACCGCAGTGATCAGGGAACCCAACGGGCGCTGGACGAGGAGAGCGCTCTGGCGCTGCTTGGCCTGCGCCGCCAGGTGCCCCAGGCCACGCTGCGCAGCCTAATCCGCCAGGCCCAACAGCGTCGCCTGGTCGATCCCGAAACGCACCTGGCCGAGAGCACCGTGTGGCGGTTGCTCAAGCGTGAGGGGCTGATGCGCCCGCAAGCGCCAGACCCTGTCGATCGGCGCCGCTATGAGGCCGAACTGCCCAACGACATCTGGCAGTCGGACGCCATGCACGGCCCTTGGGTACACGCCGAAGGCAAAAAGAGAAAGACCTATCTGTTCGCCTTTCTCGATAACATGAGCCGGCTGATCACCCACGCCCAGTTCTACCTCAGTGAGAAGCTCGACTCTTACCTCGACGCCCTACGCCAGGCGCTTTTGAGCCGAGGCCTTCCCCGTAAACTCTATGTCGACAACGGCCCGGCCTTTCGCTCGCACCACCTGCAACAGATCTGCGCCTCGCTGGGGATTGCCCTGGTGCACTCCAGGCCCTATCAGCCCCAGGGCCGCGGCAAGATCGAGCGCTGGTTCCGCACCGTGCGCGGCGACTTTCTCCCCGGCTTTCGCGCTGACAGCCTCGAGGAACTCAACGAGGCCCTCGGAGCCTGGATCCGCCACGTCTACCACAGCCGTGAACACCGCAGCACGGGGGAGGCGCCCCTTAGACGCTTTGCCTCACACAGCGAGTGTCTGCGGCCGGTGCCGAAGGACCTGGAGGACCACTTCCGCAAGCAGGCCCGTCGTCGGGTGGCCAAGGACCGCACCGTTGCTCTCGATGGCCGCCTCTACGAGGCCCCCACACCGCTTATCGGAAAGCAGCTGACCCTGCTCTACCACGCGCATGACCCCGCGCGCGTGGAAGCCTTCCATGAGGGACGCTCCTTTGGCATGCTGCGAACCGTGGACCTGCACGTCAACTGCCGGGTGCACCGCCGACAGGGTAACCTTGAGATCCACAGCGAGCCGCGTCCTCTCAGCAGCGGCCAGCTACCCTTCGGAGCGAGAAAGGAGCGAGGATCATGAGCGGCTCCCTCTATCGCAGTTTCTTCGGCTTGCACCGCGAGCCGTTCAGCAGTGAACTCAAAATCGAGGAAATCATCACCACCCCCGCCCTGGAGGCCGTTACCGAACGGTTCGACTACGTGCTACGCCTGGGGGCCATTGGCCTTCTGACCGGCGAGGTGGGAGCAGGAAAGTCCACCGCCCTGCGCTGGGCCTCAAGTCGGCTTCATCCCGCCCAGTACCACATCCTGTGGCTTACCGCCTCGGGCGGCTCCATCCTCGAGACCTACCGACAACTGGCTGGCGCCTTGGACGTGGAGACCAAAACCTTCTCCCGTGCCACCCTCACCCGCATCATCCGCCAAGGGATCTACGAGCTGGTCAACAAGAAAATCCAACCAGTGCTAATCATCGACGAAGCCAACCTGCTGCGACTCGAAGTCTTCGCCGAACTGCACACCATCTGCCAGTTCGAGGCCGACTCCAAACCCCATTTGCCCATGATCCTCGCCGGTCAGAACAACCTGCTCGATCTGCTCCAGTACCGCTCCTCCCTGCCGCTTTCCTCCCGTATCGTCGCTCGCACAGCCACCTCGAAGGCATCGATCTTGATCAGATGCAACACTACCTCGCCCACCACCTCTCAATCGTTGGGGTCAAAACACAGCTGTTCTCTCCCCAAGCGGTCACTGCCATCCAGCAAGGCTCCGCAGGTTTACTACGAAGAGCTAACCACCTCGCCCGTGGCGCTCTCATCGCTGCCGCGAATGAAAAATGCCAGCAGGTTGCCGCCGAGCATGTCAGACTCGCCTCTACGGAGTTGGTATAGAGATGCACGCCGAGGCCGGCAAAAACCGGCCTCGGCATCTTCCCTGCGCCATGCGAAAGGATCAAAATAATCAGAAAAAAGATGTCAGATTAATGTGAACGCCAACAATAGCCTCTTTATATCCTTCTCCGTGGTAGTAGGTCTCCTTCCGTTCAGGATGTGAGATGTATTCCAATCCCGCATCCTGCCTACCACTTTTCCTAACTTCACCCACAATTTTAGTGGAGCCAAAACGGTCTTGACAGCTATTGAAATGAATGTTAATTGCATTAATCGCATATTTAAATGTCAAGTAAGCGACACGGCGTTGACGCAATGTTGGTAGAAAATCTGAATCATTTTGCAGAGGTGTTTACCAAGAGGCCTTGATGAAAACATCGTTCAGCTTTGCTAATGGACAAACCGACACGGCCCTCCGCAATGCTGGGGAATTTGCTTTTGATTGCCATTGGCAGGATTCGACCACAGTGGCATGGTTACAACTTCATTACCGAGAAGAGAGATCCCAGAAAGTGCAGAATTGCGGCATGTTAACCCGCGTGTATGAAAAGGCCAGGACGGTGATTTTAGGCAAAGAACTCCCTGACGAACCGTTCCTGCATAATTTGTGACTCTAACCGAGAGAAGAGATTTATAACCGCCAGATGGAGGAGGGAACGGATGTCTCTTGCGGAAACTGTTCAATGTGTCGACCAGAATAACACGATGCAGACATATGAGGATCTCAGGGAGTGGTTAGATATCGTAGAATCCATTGGGGAGCTTAAGAGGATCAAAGGAGCTGATTGGAACCTCGAAATTGGAACCTTGGCAGAATTGATCTCTCGGGAACGGTCGGGCATTATCCCCGCTCTCCTGTTCGACCGGATTAGAGGCTACCCCGAAGGCTTTCGTATCCTGTTCGGTCAGCACTGTTCATATCAGCGCCTAGCGCTCGCCTTGGGCCTGCCCTTGGATAGTATTGGGCTCAAGCTAGTCGACCGATTTCGAAAGAAGCTTAGTACTCTTCAGCCACTTTCTCCCCGTGTCGTTACGGGCGGCCCTGTCTTGGAGAACCAACTGGTGGGAGGGGAAATTGACCTTTTGAAGTTTCCGGTTCCATTCATTCACGAGCTGGACGGAGGGCGATTTATCGGGACCGCCTGTGTGGCAATCACTCGTGACCCTGAGGAAGGCTGGCTCAATCTGGGCACTTACCGGGCGATGGTGCACAGCCGTAACTCGATGGGGCTATTTACATCTGCGGTTTCCAAGCATGCCCGCGTGCACATGGAGAAGTATTTTCGCCAGGGGAAACCCTGCCCCGTTGTTTTATGTGTAGGCCAGGACCCGTTGCTTCTGTTAGGCGCAGGTAATCCGCTTGAGTTCAGACATTCAGAGTACGACTATTGCGGTGGCCTAAGGGGGAAGCCGTTTGATGTGATTCTGGGTGAGGTAACCGGCCTTCCTTATCCAGCTCACGCCGAAATTGTCATCGAAGGTTTCATGCATCCTGGTGAAACTAGGGTCGAAGGACCTTTCGGTGAATGGTTAGGCTATTACGGGAGTAAGATGGAGAATACTCCTGTGGTACGGGTCGAGAGAGTTAGTTATCGCACCGATCCAATTCTCTGCTGCGCACGTCCCGGCCGTCCGCCCACAGATTACTCCTTGCCCAAGTGCGTTATCCGCGCAGCTCAGATATGGGACCGGGTGGAGAAAGCTGGGCTCCCCAATGTGAAGGGAGTATGGTGTGTCGAGGCGGGGATCGGCAGTCTCTTTAACGTCATATCAATTAAACAGGCCTATCCTGGGCACTCCCGTCAGGCGTTGGTTCTCGCCGCCCAGGTTTTAGGGGGGGCCTATAATGGGCGCTTTGTGGTGGTGGTGGATGACGATAT
>JAPUHZ010000305.1 GCA_027297485.1 Deltaproteobacteria bacterium | reverse complement strand
GACCGAACAGTTCGCTTTCGATGAGGCCGGACGGCAGGGCTGCACAGTTCACCTTCACCAGTGCCTTTTCTTTTCTAGGACTGAGGTCATGTACGGCCGGTTTTCGAGGCCAATTGCGGAGTGCTCAGCCAGCGTCGAGAGGACCAATTCCTCCTCCCGTGAAAACCTTTCGAGATTCTCCCTGCCTGCCAATACCATTCCCAATCGATGGCGAAGGGTCCTGAGTGGTGCCACCAACAGGCTCTGGACTCCCAATTTCTCAATGGACGGAGGGATTCGAGCGTCGTCTGTCCCACCGTCGACTGTGGCAATGAAGGGGGTCGGTCTTCGAAGCGCTTCTTGAAAAAGGGGCTCCAACTCCACTCTTCGCATGTCACGAAATTTCACTGTTAGGAAGCCAGCCTTTGGGAACTTTTCCAAACTCTTCCTTGTTATTCCTGGATAGAAATATTTTGGCGATACGAATATAGATCCCCTTACCTTAGAGGTAGACAATGAACTGCCAAAGATGCCAAGCAAATGAGTCCCGATACCGCGTTTATACCGACATAATGAACGTTAAGGTGTGTACTTCCTGCGCCATCAAAGCTCTAGAATTAGGGATTGCGGTTGAGGCCTTACCAAGATTGCGAACCGATCATCAGCAGATCCTTAATGTGTTTGAACAACTGCTCCCGCAGCCCAAATTTAAGAACAATAAGTTAGTCACAATGGCCTGTGATGATAGTGGATAGGAACTTTCACTAAACTGTGCTAAGGGCCATAAAAAGGAGGCACGAGATGATCCGTAAGACGATTAGACGGCTCATGATTGTGGGCCTAGCCTTGCTCGTCCTAGCTCCCGGAACCTCTGCTTGGGGGTCTGGAAGAAGCTACCGTTTTCGCTCCGGTCATATGTTGGGTCATCTCGGCGGAGCAAAGCTTCGTTTCGGCTCTAGCCTTCGCTTCCGCCATGGCCCGTTCCGGCATAAGAAATTCCTTCGTTCCCGCCGTCATTTCGGGTTCGGCCATCGCTTTAACCGTCATCACCCCAAGCTCTTCCACACTCCTCATGCTTTCCCGCACCATTCCCGTAGGAATTCTCTCTCCACCTCCAAGAGGGTCTGGGTGCCTGGGCGATGGGTAAAGAGCACGCATGGCGTCTTGATCTGGAAGAAGGGACACTGGACTATCAATGTGCTTTAGCTCGGAGTGAGAAAAGGCTCTCCCATCCCTTCGTTGTCCTAAGTGCTCTATCCACAAAGCCCTCTTCTTTGCAAAATCGTGTGCAGGGAGGAAACAAGAAAACTAGTTGATACATCTGCCACTGTCATAGAAGCTAAACAGATGTATCTCAGCACAATCTTGGCCCTCTGAATGCTACTCAAAACAACTTGCCTGTGAATTTCTACTTAAGTGGAGAGGTTGCGACCCGGTCGTCGCTTTTCAAAGCTAGAAAGAGGAGCTTTGCCCCTGGATCAATGGCCAGGCTAGAGATGTTTGCAGGAGTCCTTAAGGTGTCGGTGATCCGCAGCTCTTGACCATCGAGAATTGACAAGGTGTTTTCCCGATTGTTCTGGATGTAGACCTTTCCTGTGTCCTCATCGACGGCGATTCCGATGGGGTAGTGGCCGACGGGCAGAGTGGCCAGGACACGTAGCGAGCGGGAATCAATTACGCTCACAGAGTCGTCTTCGGTGTTCAAAACATAGACCCGGCCCCGGCGGGAATCGGTGTCAATATGCGTGGGGCCTCTGCCCACAGGAACCTCGCCCAATACGGATCTATTTATTCCATCAATAACGGTGACCTTATCCTCTTTAACGCTCACCACGAAGCCTCGACCTGTCCCCCGGTCGGTGGCAACGCCGCCAGGCCCTCTCCCCACTGGGAGACGAGCAATCGGCTTCCATCCCTCCCCGCTTATCAGACTAACAGTGGATTCGCCCTCGTTGCCAACGTAAATGAGGTTGTGCTCCGGGTCCACGGCAATACCATGGGGCTGGAGTCCTGTCTGAATTTCGGCCACGAGCGTCAGATTCGAGAGATCATACACCTGAACCTTCTGGCTCCCTTCATTGGGCACGTAAAGGAGATTGCGCTGGGGGTCCACTGCCAGGTGGCGGGCGCGCGTGTCGAGGAAAAGCTGGGTGCTCCGGTTCCCTGAGTTCGGGTTCAAGACCGACACCGTTGCGCTACCCTCATCGGCTACGTAGACTCTGCCGTCACCCGTGTTAAAGACCACGTCTTCAGGCCATCTTCCCACTGGTATGGTTCCTTTGAGTCCGATCGTAGGCTGCGCAGGGGCACAGCCCATAAGAATCAAGAGCAGGAGGGAAAAGGCCAGCTTCATATACTGTCGGGAGACCAGAGAGACCAGCGGGCTACGACCTTGAGCATGGAGAGAGAAGCGCCGATCGTTCCCAGGATGGTCCCGGAGACCTTGGAACTGCCACCAGACCGCCGCCTGTAGCTCACAGGGACCTCGATAATCCGACAGTCAAGCTTGCCAGCCTTGATAATCATCTCGCAAGGCCAACCGTATGTACGCTCCTGCATTTGGAGCTGCTCGAGGGATTTCCGGCGGATGGCTCGAAAGGGCCCCAAGTCCGTTGTCCGGACCGGCAAGGCAAACCCAATCAACCAGGCAATGAATCGGTTCCCTAGGCGAGCATGGAAAGGAATCGCGTGGGCATCCTCAGCCCTCAGGGTCCTGGTGCCCAGGACCAGGTCTGCATCTCCGTGAATGATGGGTGCTGTGAGTTCAGGGATCTCGCCGGGGTGGAAGCTACCGTCAGCATCCATGAATACCAGGATGTCTGCATCCTTCGCAGCTTTAAATCCAGCCCAACAGGCAGCCCCATAACCCTTCTGTGACTCTGACAGAACGCGAGCCCCTGCCCTAGAAGCAACGCTGGCCGTGCGATCGCTGCTCCCATTGTCGACAACGACAATGTCATTGACTACGGTCCGGGGGATGGCTGCTAGGACAGATGGCAGGGACTCTTCCTCATTAAGAGCGGGGATGATGAGTGAGACTTTCATTAGAAGAAGTCAGCCTTCAGTAATCGGTTCACAGGTTTTAATTCCAATGAAGGGCCTGAACTATATATTGCTTGGCGCTGATTGCTGAGGGTTGAAGGCTACACTAATTTATTGGCTCCGGAGCGTAAGCCGACCCGTCACAACGGCTCCTGCACAGCGGTCAATTTGGATCTCGACGCTAATCTCGTTCCCTTGCAAGTTACCTTCGGCCTTGATGGTCCCCTCGCATTTTGCTGTTTTGATGGGCATTGAAACTA
>JAPUHZ010000304.1 GCA_027297485.1 Deltaproteobacteria bacterium | reverse complement strand
GTTCTAGATGAGTCTATCAAGAAGGTCTTGGAGGTTCTCAAGTTTGATGCGGCTCGTATCTTTCTCCTTGATCGAGAAAGCAATCAGTTGGAGGTCAGGGCGCACAAGAACCTTAGTGAAGAACTCTCTCATGCCTCCTCCTACCGGCTTGACGAAGGTATCATAGGGAAGGTATGGCAGTCAGGACAGATGATTGCCATCGACAATATGGAGATCGATCCTAAATATCGTCAGATGGCCAGTAGAAGGTCGATGTTCCAGGCAGGCTTCCGCTCCCAAATCTGCTTTCCCATCCGGGTGAAAGAAAAGATATTTGGTGTGGGGAATTACTACTGTTATAGGCCTCACCACTTTACTCCTGAGGAACTTCAGTTGCTTTCCTCCATCGCCAGCCAAATCGGTGTCGCGATAGAAAAGGCAAGCCTTTTCGAGGAGATTAAAAACAAGACCACTGAGCTCGAAAGCATTAACCGTGATCTTCACGAGGCTAACCAAGCGAAAGGCGATTTTCTGGCGGCGATGTCTCATGAGCTGCGAACACCTATTAATGTGATTATTGGGAATGCTGATTTGGTCAGGGACGGTATCTTCGGCGACATCAATGAGAAGCAAAAGGATGCCCTGGAAAAGGTCCATCGTTACACACAGATGCTTCTTAGGCTTGTTAACGAAGTGCTGACGCTTTCTAGGACAGAAGTGAAAGAGGTCTCCCTGAGCCTTTCCACCTTTGAAGTGAACGAAGTCATCACCCATGCCCAGAGCTACGTGGAGCAGCTCAACCGAAATGGCCGCCTGAAATTTCTATGGGAGGTCAAATCGGATCTGCCTCCCATAACCACGGACGCCTTGAAGCTTGAGGAGATCTTGCAGAACTTAATCGGCAACGCTTTTAAGTATACCCCGGAGGGTCGGATCGAGGTCCGGGTGCAAGACCTTCGGGAAAGACATCGAATCGAGTTTGCCGTATCCGATACCGGGATCGGCATCGATAAAAAGGATCTCCCGAGCATCTTCGAGCAATTTCACCAGGTCAAGGGCGCGCACACGGGCAGCACCAACGGCGTGGGTTTGGGTCTAAGTATCGTCAAGAAATACCTGGAGATGATGCACGGGGATATCCACGTTAAGAGCCAGCCGGGTAAGGGGTCAACCTTTACCTTCATCTTGCCTTATTCCGTCTAGTACATTGCAAGCTGAAGATTGCAATTGCAAAAGTTAAAGCGAACGTGTATCCATAGATTTATTAGCATACCCCGCGGCTTGCCGCGGGCACATAACCGATGGGGTTTCCAAAGGGGAGAGGCGGCAGCTCTTCCCCCGTAGATCTTCCCTTGGGCCGACCGCGGGGTTTCAAACCCCGTGGTCGATATAATTTGATTGACTTTAACCTCACGATTTTGCCATTTTCATTTTAAATGGGACTACAGGTTGCTATGAAGGGCGCCCTTGAGGGAATCCGTGTTATCGAGCTTGCCAACTATGTCACAGGGCCATTTGCATCTCTCCTTTTAGGTGACCTGGGCGCCGAAGTTGTCAAAGTTGAACAGCCGGGGCAGGGGGATCCCTTTCGGGGCTGGGGAGAGAAGCTCTATTCTGCTACCTTCTGTAGTCTCAATCGCAATAAAAAAAGTGTGACTCTGGATATCCGCCGTGATGAAGGACGGGACATTTTTCTCAAGCTGGTCGCTGGCTCTGATATCATGATTGAGAATTTCCGTCCGGGAACTCTGGATAAAAGAGGGCTTGGATACGAAGAGGTTCGGGCCTTAAACCCGAAAATCATATACTGCTCAATCTCCGGATTCGGACAGGAGGGACCTTACCGCGACCTACCCGGTTACGATACAGTCGGTCAGGCCATGAGTGGGCTCTTGAGTCTTCTTACCGATCCGGGAAAGCCGCAGGGGATGGGTATTTCCTTATCCGATCATCTTACGGGGATCTACGCATCCTATGGGATACTAGCTGCCTTAGTGAATCGAATGATCATGGGAGAAGGGCAGAGGGTTGAGACTTCCCTCCTGCGCGCTTCTATCTCTTTTATTGGCGAGAACGCCGCTCGTTACTTTGAAACTGGTGTTGTCCCGCGTCGAGCCAATAGGACCCGGACGGCAGGTGTCTTTGCCTTTGCCGACAAAGAGGGTCTGCCGTTTGTCATCCACCTTTCTTCGCCGGAGAAATTTTGGCATGGTCTTCTGGAGGTCGTCGGCAAAACGGAGTGGGCAGATGATCCGCGCTTTTGCGATCGCAAGGGACGGGTTGAAAACCACGATCTCCTCTCAGATCTCCTGCAGTCGGTCTTTCGTGGGGGGCGACGGGAAGAGTGGCTTCAGCGCCTTCAAGAGCGTGATGTCCCGTGCGCCCGGCTGAACACACTGGAGGAGGTTTTTAAAGAGCCGCAGGTGCGAGAGTTTGGCTTCCCGATTGAAGTGGAACACCCTCGGATGGGAAAGATGCGCATGGTAGGAAGCGGAATCGACCTCAGCCGCACTCCTCCTGGGGTGAACATGCCGCCGCCGACATTAGGGGAACATACTCACGAAATCTTGGAGGCGCTTGGATATGACAAAGAGGCAATTGGAAGGCTCAAGGAGCTGGGAGTTGTCTGACGTGAAGCCTTTATCCCCGGCATCAACACACCAGGCTCCTGCGAGGACTATGCGAAATATCCATTACCTTGGGTTATTAGCGTGCCCGGCGGCTTGCCGCGGGCACATAACCGGTGGGGTTTCCAAAGGGGAGAGGCGGCAGCTCTTCCCCCGTAGATCTTCCCTTGGGCCGACCGCGGGGTTTGAAACCCCGTGGTCGATATAATTTGATCTATCCTCCGTAATATATGCGCCACCCGAGTTTGGTCCCCCTTTCACGAGACCACCATCGTGGCCTGGCATTGGCTTTGAGATGCCGCAAGCAGGCCTTGGGTCAGATGAAGCCTATGGGGGCTGAGGGATTGAGAGAGAGGGCCGAAGAGTTGAGACATTTTATCTCAAACCATCTTGAGCAGCACTTTCAAGCCGAGGAGGAAATCCTGTTTCCCCTCATTCGTTCCTGTGTTCCGCAGAGCCATTCATTGGTCGAAGATCTACTTGAGGAGCATGAGGAGATTCGCAAGGGGGCGTTGCGCTTAGAAGGGAAAACCGATCTGGCCAAGATCCTCTTTGACCTCGGAGATCTGCTCGAGCGTCACATCCGCAAAGAAGAACGCGAGTTGTTTCCTCTGTTTGAGACTTTTGTGACGCCGGCCGAAGCTGAAAGGGTCAGCAGAGATATAGAACGGATCCTAAAAAACCGCTGACCTCACTTCTTTGGGGGCATTAGCTTCAGCAAAACATGGCGCCGATTCTTAGTATAAGGCCTTACTTGTGTAGACCATTGACCCTTTTCCACAGCGCTTTCCCAGGCTCGGCTGACCAAAACCTCAGGGCTCTCCAGTTCGTAAATTGCACTGTACTTCGGCTCGTTTTCAATGCGGATGGTCCGCTTTTCCCCCCCGATGATCATTGTCAGGTCCTGCCTTTGAAACCGGGCTATCGAGGTGATCCCTTGCACTTCGCTCAAATAGGGGACGTGTTCTTTATCATAAACTTCGTTAAACAACGCCTCGTGCTCGGGGTCGACATCCATACTCGCTATAAACAGGTAATCTGAGCTGATGGGCATATCTTTAAGCTCCTTACTGGAAAGCTGCTATTTCTCTGATGTTCCCAAAAACTGCTCGATAGGTTGCGCTGGGGATTTAATTTCCAGAACCAGTGCCTGTTCGACACCTTCTACACCGTGGGGAACGCCCTGTGGGTGCTTACAGACGTCGCCAGCACTAAGGAGGTATTCCTCCTTACCTACCCACATCTTTACCTTACCACTCACCACATAGGCCAACGTCTCATGTTGATGCACGTGAAGAGGTGCCCCGGCCCCCGGTGCATACTGGATCTCTAGAAGGGTCATCTGGTCCCCAGCCATGAGTGGTTTCATGACTACATTGCCGTGTAGCGCTTTCCCCTCTACGGTTTTTATTCGCAGCTCTTTCACTTCAGCGTTTCTAGATAGATTCTTCATGTTCTCCTCTCTTTTGCTATCGGTTGCCGTTTAGCCTAGCATTGCCGTCTCTGGTAAGCTCAAAAAAAGAGACAAGCGACAAACATCATGTCAGTATTTCAGTCTTTGTGTCAAGGCGAATCCCAAGAGGTGTCGTGGCAACGTCAATCTGTCAGGGTAACAGCAACATGAAAATGTCAGGGTGATAGTTCATGGAATTGGTTCGTATACCTCGTAGTGGGTCCATAGCGGAACTCCTCCCGCCTGCCGTTCGTTCGATATAAGCCAAGTGCGTGCGTCGTCTCATTTTTTTGTGGTCTTCGAGAGCTTTTGCCTCATCATAGAGACAAGCTCATCGTAGGAGGTCTTGGTGATGATCCGGTTGAACTGTGAGCGGTAATTATTGATCAGGCTGATATTTTCAACCACGACGTCGTATATTTTCCA
>JAPUHZ010000303.1 GCA_027297485.1 Deltaproteobacteria bacterium | reverse complement strand
GCTTAGGTCCGCGCGTAGGATCTTGCCCATATATCCACCGGGCAATGCCGTCTTACGTTCACGAGGGAATAGTTCACCATTCAACAACATCACAGATCCCCCGAAGCAACCGTTCTCCATGGCCAGTAACGATAAACAAGCCGGCCTGGGTGAATGATCGCAAGGTACAGCGCCCTCATCTTCCCCTTCACACCGCATCGCGGCGTGAATAGATCCTTGATCATGAGGCCTATTGGAATCCTATGCTTCGGGTATTTCCCGTCTCCGATAGGTCGGGTCCCATAGTCTTCTTTCTTCTCCTTGAGGACATACAACACCTGAGTTCCCCCAGCCTCTTTGTCACCGTAGAGATAACCTCCCACTTCTTTTGCGCGATGGGTTGCCTTCGTGGTCATATCCTCCCTGAGGCCAAAGTCCAGGGCATCAACCGGGCAGGCCTCTACACAAAAAGGGTTCTTATCCTCTTGGATCCGATCACTACACATGGTGCACTTGCTAGCTTTGCTGGAAGTCCCGTCTTTTGAGATGACACTGTTAATATCATTCTCCGACAGGGCGCCCCAAGGACAGGCGTAGATGCAGTATTCGCAGCCGATGCAAACCTCCTGGTCGATCACCACGGGTCCCTCTTCGTACTTGGTAATGGCCTCCACTGGACAGACCGCGGCGCAACTGGGGAACTCACAGTGCATGCAACTGTTCCTTGCCCAGATGGGCGACAGACCCTCCAGCACGGGTGGCTGCATGGTGATCCAATTGGTACTCGACATTTCATAAACGGTCGTTCGCGGATGGTCGTTCCAATCCTTGCAGGCATGGACACACTGGCGGCAACCGATGCATTTGGTAGCATCAAACAGAATGCTCCGTGGCTTACCGTCAATCAGCCTGCCCGTGGGAATAAGACTTCCATATTTACTGTTCATCCGTCAGACTCCTTTTCAGGATTGGTATTTGAACTACGCCATATAGGGTTTAGCAGACCTGAACGCTATTGGCGTCCCCTTCATGGGCTTCAACGTGTAGGCTGAGATCGAAAGCCCGCGATCGGAGATGTCCGGCGGTCGGTTTCGTTCCTTCTTCGTGTATCCTCGCCCGGCACCATGGTCAACCCCTTGGGGCGTGAAGACAAAATTTCCCACCTCGGGACCTGAGATGGGATATCTGAGCTCATCCCCATCTGGATCCCGGTGAACCGGAGCCCCTCCGCCCCCTGCGCCTGAGAGGTGGAACGTAAACGCCAGGTTGTCTTTGTTATCGAGATAGGCAGCTCCTAAAAACGCCACGGGAGTGGTGCCCAGTTTCTCAATGTCTCCCACAGCAAACTTAAAGACAGGCATCTTTCCATCGATGATCTCCGCATCCAGCGGATAATGATCATAATGAATCGTGCTGATCTCTCCCAAATAGTCCGAAAAGGCCCCCCCATACTTCACGCGAACCTCAAACTTGCCTTCGGGTGCGGGTCCCTTGGGGAGTTCCGGATGCTGAATCTTTTCGGACGCAAGAGCCCCCCTCCCCTTTCCATAAATGTGGTCCACCATCTCAGCCGGCACCACAAAGATTTCAGGCACCGATTCGTAAATCACGCGTAGGGTTTCCTGCGGCCTGTTTAACAATACACGATAGGTCGTTCCCTTCGGAATCACAAGAAATTCGGTTTCCCCTACCGTGATGTTCCCAAAATCGGTCTCATAGGTCAGGGTCCCTCGGCTGATATGGTGAATTTCATCCGCATCGCAGTTACGAATCAGGTAAGGCATGGATTCTTTTCTACGAGAAAGCCAAACCGTCAGGTCTTCGCTGTAGAACAATTTTTCCGGTTCGCCATATGGGGACTCAGCGTCGGGGGGAATCATTTGTGAGGTGTCGATATGCCAATTCTGGTAATTCCCCCGCACCTCTTTCCAGGACATGGGATGACTTTTCCTGTAAAGCACCGTATCCGCTCCCCACTGTACCCGTCGGCCGTAGTGATGCTTGACGAGATCGTACTGATCCATCTGCTTCAGGCTGATACGTTGAGGTTTACTCATTTTAGATCCCTCCTTACGTTAATAACGCCCATCCTCCGGGTAAAGGTGACCCTTGGCGTACGGCAAGGGTGCAGGCCCGATTCTTACAAGTGTTGTGTTATAAATTCCAAAGTTCTAGGCCATGAAGTCTGGTCGGCCTGGGCACAGTAGCTGGAAGCACTAAAATTCATAAAGGCGTGGCCCGCCCCTGGGTACGAGTGAAATTGGTGTGCCTTATTGTACTTGGTCAGCTCAGCGTCGAGTCTACGCACATCTTCCGGAGAGGGATTTTCATCTTCCTCTCCGAAATGACCCATGATGGGACAATGAATCTCCTTCGTTCGATCGAACGGAGAGGGGCCCTCTCCCCGCGCCGTAAACGTGTTTCCACCGTAGTAAACTACAGCGGCTTTGAAACTAGGGCTCACTCCAGCCATGAGATAGCTCCCCCTTCCTCCCTGACAGAAGCCTAGGATTCCCACGCCTCCCGGCTGAACGGAAGGGTGCCCCTTGAGATAAGTAAGAGAGCTGTTTACGTCTTTAATAATGTTCGCATCTTGGATGCGCTTTGCACGGGTGGCCCCGTCGTCCCGACAATCCGGGCCATCCCTATGATAAAGCTCGGGCGCGACGGCGACGTACCCCTCGCGCGCGAGTCGCCTTGTCATTTCCTGTACGAATTCGTCAACGCCTTCCCTGTGCTGTAAAACAACCATCGCCGGGAAAGGTCCGGGCCCCTCCGGTAAGCTCACGTAGAGCCCCATAGATCCATCGTCAACTTTTATTTTCTCCCAGGCTGATTGCATACAAGCTGCCTCCTCAATTGCCTTCTTTAGACGAGCATCTTCTGTGAAGGAACCTATGGAGAATTATAGATCACTGCAAATAACGGATTCAGGCCTCTTAACACAGAATTCACCCAACTGTCGTTTGCGTTGCTGGTCGATCTGCTTGGCTTGCTCCAGCAACTTGTTGATTTCTCGTTTTCGCTCCTCCTCAAGCTGCCTAGTCCTGGCCAGTGCTTCCTCTTTCTCTTTACTCAACTGCTCTACCACCTCACGGTACTGTTTTTCGGACCGCTCTTCCTGCTTTTGCAATGTCTGCATCAAACCGAGCCACCGCTTTTCATTTTGTTTGTTTTGTTTCTGTACAACCTCTTGTTCTTCGCGCAAAGCCATAGCCAGTTCCTGCCACTGTTTTTCGGCTTGTTTATATTGTTGCTGGGCCTGCTTCTGTTCCTTGCTCATAGCCACAAACAGTTTCTTCCATTGCTTTTGATCTTGTTGTCGAATTCTCTCAGACCATTTCTTTATTACCGCATCGATTTCAGACCTCTGCGCCTTCCTAACTATACTATTCGTTTTAGCGATTAACGGTTTTTCCAGGGCCTTGACCCACTTCTCG
>JAPUHZ010000302.1 GCA_027297485.1 Deltaproteobacteria bacterium | reverse complement strand
TTCAATACCTACGGTCCTCGTATGAGGATGAGAGATGGAAGGGTGGTGCCGAGTTTCATTACTCAAGCATTGAGAGGGGAGGGCCTGACGGTTTATGGGAAGGGCACCCAGACGCGCAGTTTCCTTTACGTCGACGACCTTGTACGCGGGCTCCTCAAACTCATAGAAGCCGACTATCACCTTCCGGTTAATATTGGAAGTCCGCACGAAATGACCGTTTTGGATTTTGCTAAAAAGATCTTGGCGCTGACCGGGTCAAAGAGTTCTATCGTCTACCAAGCGTTACCTGAGGATGACCCTCAGGTACGTCAGCCGGATATTTCCAAGGCCCGCGAACTCTTAGCCTGGCAGCCACAGGTCTCGCTGGACAAAGGCCTGGGCGAAACCGTTGAGTATTTCAAAAAGCAGTTAAAAGACCAACCGATATGAAAATCGTCGTCACCGGTGGAGCGGGTTTTATCGGATCCCATATCGTGGATGCCTATATTGCAAGGGGTCACGAGGTGTTTGTCATTGACGATCTCTCCACCGGATCGAAGAGGAACTTGAATAAAAAAGCCGTTCTTTACTCCATCGATATCGTTGATCCGGCCGTTCCGGGTGTTTTGTCCAAGATCTCTCCTGACGTGCTCAGTCACCATGCGGCCCAGATGGATCTGCGTCGCTCCGTGGCTGATCCCCTCTTTGATGCCCGGATCAATATCTTGGGCTTTATTAACCTGCTGGAGAGCTGCAAGAGCTTGGGAGTCAAAAAGGTCATTTACGCTTCCTCAGGCGGGGTGGTCTACGGGGAGCAAGAAACCTTCCCCGCTCCGGAAGATCATCCCACACGACCCCTAAGCCCGTATGGAGTGAGCAAACTGACTGGAGAGTATTATCTCGCTTATTACCAAAAGGCCTTTGGGTTGCCGTACATTGCCCTGCGCTACGCGAATGTCTATGGACCCAGACAGTCCAGCAAAGGAGAGGCGGGAGTCGTTGCTATCTTTATTCACCATCTTCTTTCCGGTAAGGTCCCCACCATTAACGGTGATGGGAAGCAGACTCGGGACTACGTCTATGTGGAAGATGTGGTTGCGGCTAATCTTTCGGCGCTCGAATCTCCCTACGTAGGATGCCTGAACATTGGCACCGGGCAGGAGACGGACGTTCTTACTATCTTTCGCCTGCTGCGCGAGAGAATAGGCTCTGAGATTAATGCCACCCATGGTCCGGCTAAGGCTGGAGAGCAGAGGCGGAGTTGTCTGGAAGGCTCCTGCGCCAGACAGGTAATGGGATGGACTCCTCGGGTCCAGATGGAGGTAGGTTTGGAGAAGACCATCGACTATTATCGTGAGGCGAAGCTTGCATGAGAACGGGACACATCAGAAACTTTTCGATCATTGCCCATATCGACCATGGAAAATCAACCTTGGCGGACCGACTTCTCGAATACACAGGTACCGTGAGCGAACGCGAGCGAACGGATCAGTTCCTCGACAGCATGGATTTGGAAAGGGAACGGGGGATTACGATCAAGGCCAGTCCTGTTTGTCTCCGCTATCGCTCAAGGAGCGGGGAGGAATATACCTTCAACTTGATTGACACCCCAGGCCATGTGGATTTCACTTATGAGGTATCCCGAAGTTTGGCGGCTTGCGAGGGGGCGCTCCTGGTGGTAGATGCGGCCCAAGGGGTGGAGGCTCAAACGGTGGCCAATGTTTACCTGGCTCTGGATCACCAGTTGTCTATCCTTCCCATCATCAACAAGATTGATCTACCGAGCGCCGATCCCGAGCGTGTCAGAAAAGAGATTGAAGACATCATCGGCATAGATGCTTCACAGGCGATTTTGGCGAGCGCGAAGGAGGGCATTGGAACTGAGGCCATTCTCGAAGGGATCGTGAACTATTTTCCTCCCCCTCAGGGGAGCCCGGATGGTCCCCTGCACGCGTTGATTTTCGACAGCTGGTTTGACCCCTACAACGGAGCAGTAGTAATGATACGACTCTTTGACGGGGTTGTCCGCAAGGGCCAGCGCATCCGGATGATGTCTAGCGGGAAGGTCTTTGAGGTCAGTCGGCTGGGGATATTTTCCCCTGCTGCTGTCGAGGTCCCAGAGATAAAAGCCGGCGAAGTGGGCTTCTTAATGGCGGGAATTAAGGAGATCAGGGAGACACGCATCGGGGATACCATTACGACCGAAGATGATCTTGCAACTCGGCCATTGCCGGGGTTCAAGGCTATGAAGCCGATGGTCTTTAGCGGTCTCTACCCGGCAGATACGGGACAATATCAAGCATTAAGAAAGGCACTGGAGAGGCTAAGGCTTAACGATTCTTCATTTACGTTCGAAGCAGAGAGCTCTCAGGCGCTCGGTTTTGGGTTTCGTTGCGGATTCTTAGGTCTGCTTCATCTGGATATTGTCCGGGAGAGGCTCGAACGCGAATTCGGCTTGAGTTTGATTACCACCGCCCCGACCGTGGTTTACCAGGTCATCACACGCTCGGGGAAAACTCTCCTCATTGACAACCCTGACAAACTCCCGGCAGAATCGGATATTGACCAAATCGAAGAGACGGTTATCCTGGCGACAATCCACGTTCCGCAAGAGTTCTTGGGGTCTGTTCTAAAACTCTGTGAGGAAAAAAGGGGAACCCAAAAGGAGATCCGCTACTTGGGGCCCAAGAGGGCGATGCTCGTCTATGAGCTCCCGCTCAGCGAGATAGCTCTGGATTTCTATGACCGCTTGAAATCACTCAGCCGGGGTTACGCCTCCATGGATTATGAGGTGGCAGGTCGCCGACCCTCCGATATGGTCAAGCTGGATATCCGCATCAACGGAGAGGTGGTGGACGCCATGTCCATGATTACCCATCGGGAAAAGGCCTACCAACGCGGGCGCGATCTCGTGCAGCGCATGCGTGGGCTGATCCCGCGCCAACTCTTCGAGGTAGTGATCCAGGCTGCCATTGGCAGCCGGGTTATCGCCCGTGAAAGTGTTAAGGCGCTCAGGAAGAACGTGACGGCAAAATGCTACGGGGGGGATATCACTCGTAAGCGTAAGCTGCTGGAGAGGCAGAAAGAGGGGAAGAAGAGAATGAAACAAGTAGGGCGAGTAGAGATCCCTCAGGAGGCCTTTTTGGCGGCCTTGAAGGTCTAGAAAACAGATTTTTCAATATATGCCATCCAAAAAAGCTAAATCTACTTTCCGCGAGTATGCCGAGGCGATCGGCATGGCCTTGCTCTTGGCCCTGTTTATTCGGACCTTTATGGTCCAAGCTTTCAAGATCCCTTCCGGCTCCATGATTCCAACCCTCGAGATCGGAGACCACATTCTGGTTAGCAAGTTAGCCTACGGGATCCGGATCCCTTATTGGGGCAAATATATAGTGGAATTCAAAAAACCCCAGCGGGGCGATGTAGTGGTTTTTATCTTCCCGGAAGATCATTCCAAAGACTTCATTAAACGAGTGATCGGGGTCGGTGGAGATCTGGTGAAGATTCGGGGTAAAAAGATTTATATCAACAACTTGCCCGTAGATGATTCCCACGCCCATTTTCAAGATAATGACTCGGAAGGGGGAGGCTTTCAAATCAGGGACGATTATGGCCCCAGACGAGTTCCGGAAAACCACGTATTTGTAATGGGAGATAACCGAGATCGAAGCTACGATAGTCGCTTCTGGGGTTTTGTGAACCTGGAAGCCGTGAAGGGAAAAGCCTTTCTCATTTACTGGTCCTGGGAGGGGCACGACCGCTGGGTGCGTTGGGAACGAATCGGCGACTTGATTTATTAATCTTCTCGCCTTCGTCACATCGGAATCTTCTGTTTTAATCTAGCCAATTCATTTCATCGACAGGCTAAAAACATCAGACAAGCCCTCGTTTTCAACCCTTGACGAAGATCGCAGGGGGTAGATAGAATCAAAGGGGAGGTTCAAATCATGCTTATCAAAATGTCCCGGGCTGTGACCCCGGAAGAAGTAGCGGCGGTTGAAGACAAGCTCCGCGAGTGGGGATACAAGACCGGTAAAATGGTCGGCGACGAGATCACCCTCGTCGGCGTCTATGGCGATATCACTCAACTCCCGGTAGCCGAAATCCAGGAGATGGCCGCGGTTGAGAGCCTAATCCCGATCTCGCGCGCATACAAAAGGGCTGCACAGAAAGGCTCTCCCGGCAACCTGATTCACCGTACCGTTCATATTGGCAACGTCGAGGTGGGGGGCGATGAGCTTACCGTAATCGCCGGCCCCTGCTCCGTTGAGAGCGAGGCGCAAATTATGCAGGCGGCCCGCATGGTCAAAGAGTCCGGGGCTAAGGCGCTGCGCGGAGGAGTGGTCAAGTACCGCTCCAGCCCTTACAGCGGGTGGGAAGGGATCGGATCCAACTCCGAGGAGGCCTTGCGCAATGGTCTCGAGTTCATTGTGAAGGCAGGGAAAAAATTCGAGTTGCCCACGGTAGTTGAGGTACTCGACCCTCACGACGTATCCATTTACGAGGAGATGGGTGTAGACTGTCTCCAGGTGGGTGAGCCGAACTCAAAAAACCAGGCCCTGCTCAATCGTTTGCGTGATACACCACTGCCCGTGATTCATAAGCGCGGAAACTCACTGGATATCGAGGCCTATCTGCTTTGGGTCGAGCGCGTCATGGCCGCAGGCAAGGAAGATATCGTTCTATGTGAGCGTGGCATCGTCAGTCCCAACAAATATACCCGGAACACCTTGGACCTCGGTGCTATTGCCGCGTTTCACTATCAACTTTCTTGTCTGCCAGTGGCCATCGATGCCTCGCATGGCACCGGAATACGCGACCTCGTTTTTCCTATGACTCTGGCCGGTATCATGGCCGGCGCTTCGGTGGTTTTGGTCGAGGCACACCCCAACCCGCTCATCGCAAAATCGGATGGCTTCCAAGGATTGTTTCCTGAGCAGTTCTCTCGTTTGGTGACCGCCTGTCAACAGGTGTGGGATCTGCGCAAGCGCATGGACACGCTCTATGTACCGAGCGCAGAACTGGAACGGGAATACGAAGCCCGCGCGGCGGCTGATAAGAAACGTTTCTTCGGGGCGACGTAAACCCCTTATTGTAAAAGCCAGCCATAAGGAGGCCATGTCTTTACAGGCCGTTGAAAAAGGCCCGTCTGGCATCAGCCTTCGGGGGAGTACCTTTCCGGTCCGATGCAATATGGTCGTCTTACGCTCGCTGTATGGCCGATAGTATCTCTGAGGTCCGCTTAAATCTCCTCGTCCTATGCATCGGCCCAAGACACCCCCCCGGAAGACGGTTGTGATAGTTGCGCTCGGACGCCCCGCTCCGACGTACAAGAACTAAAAAAATGCTTCAGGGCTTAAGGGCTAGATAAGGAGCAAATGACAAATTTCTCAAATCGGCTCTTTCTTGTGTCTCTTTTGATACATCTCTAAAAAAAGCTTATAGAAAGAAGCGATGCTACGCTCTTCTACTCTCGGGTGACCCTGGCTTGTCTGATACAAGATCATTACTGTCAGGTCCCGCTTATTAACTTTGAGCAAGTGTGCGCCCTTCATATCGATGTATGCCCCTACGGCACGCAGGATGTTCGGCAGACTGTAGAAGTCAGGCAACTTAGGCTGGTTATGTCGCTTAGCCTGGCCTTGCCTCTCCAGGAGATCGATGTCCCGAGGGGTGTAGCTCTGTTCAAAAGGGGCTTTATGCTTGTGGTACCGGCTTTGCCATTTTTGCAACAATGCTCGTAGAACAGTACCTCTCTCTGGTTCTCCACGAACCAGGTAATAGCCAGCACTGTACGTGAGATCAAAAGTGCTTAATTGTTGGGCCTCTAATACCTGGCCGATAGCCCGCAGAGATTGATTATACGCTACGTTTTGATTCATTAGAGTTCCTCCTGGAGAGTAGAGCCGAGAAGTAGTAGATGGATAAGGTTGTCAATGTTGCCTCTACGATGCCTTGTCGCTTACTTAGCATTTGTATTTCTTTGGAACAAGAGAAAAAATTCTTCACCTACATGTCCCATCTCCATAGCGCCTTGACGGCTGTGCGCTGCAGGGAGTAGATAGGGATCTACTCAGTGAGACTTCTAGATCTACATACAGGTATTGGCTCCAGGTACGTAAACGGGAATCTGTTTCTAATATTGTTATTTCTAGGTCAGTGATATTACAAAGTATTCTATCACAGGTGTTGAGAAAGTAGGCACAAAGATGGCTGAGTCTTTGCAACGTCTGGTAAAGGCGACAAGGTATTCCCTGAAGGGCTTACAGGCAGCCTTCCGTCGCGAGCAGGCGTTCCGACAGGAGGTGCTTGTGCTTGTGTTCGTTATACCTGCAGGCCTCTGGCTGGGAAAAAACGGTGTGGAGCGTGTACTGTTAATCGGTAGTTGGCTTTTGGTGATGGTGGTGGAGCTGATCAATTCGGCTATTGAGGCTGTGGTCGACCGTGTTGGGTTGGAGCGGAATGAACTTGCAGGTAGAGCTAAAGACCTCGGATCCGCTGCAGTATTTTGCGCAATTGTATTAGCCATAGCATTATGGGTAGTAGTCCTGGTGGCCTCATGAGTGTGGACCCCCGAAAGATGGAAATCTGTTTCCTCGGAACAGGAGGACCATATCCAGACCCTCAACGTGGAAGCTCGGCAATTTTGGTGGACGTAGGGTCGGCAAGAATCCTATTAGATTGTGGGCGTAACTGCGTCCAGCAGATGGCTCGCCTGGGGATTCCTCCTGCAACGATTACGCATTGCTTTTTGACTCATGGTCACTACGATCATGTGGCGGATTATGCCTTGCTCGTGCTGACTTCTTGGCGCTTCGGACGGCGCCACAGGCTTCAGATATATGGCCCGCCCGGAACGCAAGCCATGTCGGATGCCCTTTTTACCGAAGCCTATAAGATAGATATCGCGGCTAGAAAGGCCTTACGAAAAAAAGAGGCTCAAGAGGACATTAATATCCAGGTGACGGAGATGGGTCATGGGGATGTAGTGGGAGGTAAAGGCTGGCAGCTTCGAGCTACAGAAGTCACACATTGGCCTATTCCAGTGTCGCTGGGTTTCCTCGTGGAAGGTGGAGGCAAGCGAATTTTCTTTACTGGAGATACTTCACCGTGTAACGCTGTAAGAGAGGGCGCTGCCGAAGTGGATCTTCTTATCCATGAGGCGATGTATTTCCCAACCGATAGCGGCCATTATCGGGCTCACACCCATCCGGAACGGGCCGGAGAGGTGGCACAACAAGCAGGCGCGCGACACCTGGTCCTTACTCATATCCAACCGAAAATAGAAAAGGAGCGGCTACTGAACGATGCCTCTGCGCATTTCTCTGGACGGTTAACCATGGCCACTGATGGAATGCGGCTTGTGCTGTAGTGCCTTCAGGAGAACATCAAATTATATCGACCACGGGATTTGAAACCCCGCGGTCGGCCCAAAGGAAGATCTATGGGGGTAGAGCTACCGCCTCTCCCCTTTGGAAACCCCATCGGTTATGTGCCCGCGGCAAGCCGCCGGGTAGGCTAATAATCAAAGACGTTCGGGATTTTGGCCTCCCCCTTGACGGACCTCGGCTTCAGGGAGTAGAAAAGGGGCAATTTACCGAGTCTGGATACTAATACAAACGTATTTAAATTTGTTACATTGAGGCTATTCCGAGGGGAAGGAGACTGAAGGACGAGGGAACCGAACGTGAGGCTTGGTGCAGGCCCAAACGGTAGGAATAATCACGTGAAGGGGTAGGGCTGGCGGCCCTCATGGTTCGACCTTGCTCACCATGACCCTGAGTTTACTGAAGGGTCATGGCACTGTCCCATTTCCCTCGGCCTGAAGGCTCCTTCCACCGAGGAAATGTAAACTTACTTACTGCGTTTGTATTAGCTAAAGGAGGGCTAAACGATGTTTGCGAAAATAAGGCATCTGGCCATAGTGAGTGAGAAGGGTGAGCTCATGGGTGATTTTTATAAATCGATTTTTGGCATGAGATCTTCCGGAGGTACTAGGGCGAGCGGCGCTATTGCGGTTGGGGATGGATATATGGGACTGAATATCAATCTTAGGAAACCCGGTCGCCAGGCCGGACTCGATCACTTTGGATTTGAGGTTGAGGATGTGGAGGTCGTTTACGCGCGTATGCAAGAGAAATATCCCTCCATTCGGACGCTCAAGAGGCCCGGCAATAGACCCTTCGCAGGAATAAGCACACACGATCCCGCCGGGAACGTCTTTGACCTCTCGCAAGTGGGAATGGAGAATAGGAGTGAGGTCTATGTGGAGGGGGGGCGCGAGCAAGACCGCCACGTGAAACACTTCGCCTTACGCACGGTAGATCCGGTTACCGTGGCGCGCTTTTATAGAGAAGTCTTTGAACTCTTGGAGATGGAAAAGCCCGGCGATGATCCTAATTTTTACCTGACGGATGGAAAGGTAACTTTGATCGTTTACCCTTGGAAGATAACGGACTATGAGGGCACGGGGATTGAGCGACCTGCATTGGATCACATTGGATTTGAGGTGGAAAGCGTGGATGCAGTGAAGAAGGATCTCCAGGCCTTCATGGACCGAAATCCCGCTCTTTCTAGTAAACGTGTAGTAAAGTCCGAGGAGCAGGAGGCCAGGCTCAAGCTCTTTTCAAAATGCAGCTACGGACAATTTCAGTTTGCGGACCCGGATGGAGTGTTGATCGATGTTGCCGAACGCTAACAGCCATAGGACTTTTGCCTTCATCTCTCGATCGATAGTGGTCTTGATGACGGGGCTGGCCTTGTCTTCTCCAGCACATCCTCAAACGGCCGGGGAGATACTTAAATCCCTCCAAGGATTAAAAGACCAAGAGCGGAGTTCTAGGCTTATTGATGGAGCGAAGAAAGAAGGGCGCTTGGTTTTCTATGGTAGTTTAGGAATTGACGCGTCCCGCCCCATGCTTGAGGAATTTCGGAAGTCGCACCCATACCTCAGCATCGGGCACTATCGCTCGGGCGAATCAGGGATCTACAACAAGGTCGTGAACGAGGCAAAGGCAGGGAGGCATGCCGTTGATGTTATCGAGGGGTCGGCCGGTCCGGTCTATGCCCTGATCCAGGGCGGGTTCGTTGACCCCTATCGCTCGGTAGAGTCCCGTGCCGTCCGATCGGAGTTTGTGGACCCCGAGGGGTTGTGGCACGCGTATTCCTACTTAGTCATAGGATTGGGATACAATAAGACCCGCGTCAAGGATTCCGAAGCGCCGAGGACTTATGAGGATCTTCTCCATCCGCGCTGGAAGGGGAGAAAGATGTCACTGGATACCGAGGATGCGGATATCTTTGGTGTCTTGCTCGATATCTGGGGAGAGGAGCGGGGACTTCAGTACTTTCGCAAGCTCGGAAAGCAGGAAATTTTGTTTCGTAGGGGCCATACCCTTCAAACACAGCTTCTGGTAGCCGGGGAGTCTGCAGTGGCCCCATGGTTATACTCGCACAGACCATTGATGATGATAGATAAGGGGGCGCCTATCGGGCTCGTCTTTCTTAAACCTGCACTATCCCTCCCGAAAATGATGCTGCTTGCCAGACGTGCACCCCACCCGCATGCGGCTGCCCTCTTCATCGATTGGGCGCTCTCGCAGGAAGGACAGAACTATGTGGGCATGGTGATCGCCAGGAGTCCAGTGAGGAAGGGACAGAAGCAAAAATATACTCAATTAGGCGACCTGAACACCAAGCCTATCACTCCTAGCCTCCTGGGCCTAAACTATGATCGTTACATCAAGCTTTACAGCGAAGTGTTTGGTTTGAAATAAGAATCCCTTATTTATTTCTTTGCTTCTTTAATTCCGGGAACAGTATACAGCAATTGAATGATGGTATGAAAGAGAGGCAAAATTTGGTGACATGGCAAGGATTGCACGTGTGGTCGTACCGGACTTCCCCCATCACGTGGTGCAGCGGGGCGTACGCAGGATGGATGTTTTTTTCTCTCCTGAGGACCGACAAAAATACCTGAGCTTGCTATCTCAAAGTGCTTTGAAACACGAGCTAGATTTTCTAGCTTGGTGTTTGATGAGTAATCACGCTCACTTTGTGGTGGTGCCAGGTCAAGGGAAGTCGCTGGCAGGGACATTTGGGGAGGCGCATCGCAGGTACACGCGAATGGTTAATTTTCGGGAAGGCTGGCGAGGTCATCTCTGGCAGGAGCGCTTTCATTCTTATCCTTTGGACGAGCGTCATTTACTGGCAGCGGTTCGGTATGTAGAGTTGAATCCGGTTAAGGCGGGGTTAGTCGAGAGAGCGGAGGATTGGAAGTAGTCGAGTGCACGGTTTCATTTGGGATTAAGGACTACGGATTGGCTAATGCGAGAGCACGGTTTGTTCGGATTGATCGATGATTGGGGGAGTTATTTGAGAGAGGCTGACGACGGAAAAAGCAAGTTTGAATTGCACCTACGCACTGGACGGCCCTTAGGGGATGATGAGTTCGTAGCAAGGTTAGAACGGTTGGTGGGTACGAGTTTGCGGCCGCGAAAGGGCGGCTGGCCAAGGGGTAAGAAGAGGAAATGAAGTATACTGTCCCCGGAATTGAAACCAGAGAGGAAGTGTCGTATATCGAACAGGAAATTGAGAAGTACTTGGGCATTAAGGATATACGTGTAAAAGGGGAAATTGGGGGATAATCCGGCTAACACGGAGGGCGCGGATCATCTGGTCTGAATTTCAGCTTCCTTATGAATCAAAACCCTTTCTTCATAACAGCTGGTATAATTTTTCTATTGATCTCGATAGCACATTTACTAAGAATTATTTTTGATTGGGATGCAGTTATTGGAGGCTGGGCAGTGCCAACATGGGTGAGCATATCAGCTCTGCTAATTGCGGGATATTTAGGTTATGAAGGATTCAGGTTGAGTAAGAAATCAAAATCGTAGATAAGAAGCTCAGGCTTGCTTGTTCCGAAGGAGTACCCATGAAGCTCACTGTGGCAACCTGCCAGTTTCCGGTTGACGCTGATATGCGCAGGAACCTGCAGTACGTATCGCGCCACATTCGGGCCGCGAAGGACCGAGACGCACACGTGGCCCATTTCCCAGAGGCCTGTCTCTCAGGTTACGCAGGAGTGGACATTCCATCCTTTAAGGGATTCGATTGGGCCCTGCTCCACGACTGCACGCAAAGAGTCCTCGATCTGGCGCGTCAGTTCCGCATGTGGGTCATTCTTGGCTCAACGCACCGACTGATAGGCCGGCACAAGCCGCACAATAGTCTATACATCATTAACGATCACGGCACGCTCGTAGATCGCTACGACAAGAGATTCTGCGGCGGAGATCGCGCTGGCAAGCCGTCGATCTGGCCCACTATAGTCCAGGAGACCACTTGAGCGTCTTTGCGATACAAGGCGTGCGGTGCGGCGCGCTGATTTGCCACGATTGCCGGTATCCGGAACTGTACCGCGCATACAAACGCCGGGGCGTCCAGATGATGTTCCACTCCTACCATGCTGGTCATATCCCGCCCAAGCGCTTTCAAGGCATGCGAGACACCGTAGGCGCGCGCTTGCATACCCTCAACCCCGGCGCAACCCTCCCGGGAATCACGATGCCTGCGACGATGCATACCGCAGCCGCCAACAACTACATGTGGATTAGTTGCCCCAACTCCTCCGCCCGGGAAAGCTGTTTTCCGAGTTTCTTCGTGCGTCCCGATGGGGTTATCACCGGCCGTTTGCGGCTGCACACTGCGGGCATCCTGGTCTCGGAGGTGAACACGTACGAACAGTTCTACGACTCTGCGGTTGCCTGGCGAGACCGTGCCATGCTCGGCATTTTGCACAGCGGGACGCTCGTGCGAAACATCCGATCCGACGAGCGGACGCAATTATCAAGATAATGCTGACCGCATTGAAAGGAGGGACGTTGCAGTTTTCTTAGTCTAACTGGCGCACTGCAGCCGATCGTGTCCCGCGCCGGCTGAGCTTTGCGTTACGTTGCTATCGTTTAATCGTCCATGAAAGGGAAGAGATTTCTGAAACGGGTTCTCGAAGGGTGGGCTTTTCTTTGTCCATTTTACGGCAGCCTGTCCACTGTGTATGGAATTTACGTCGCCTTCAAAGTGACCGATCACGTGGAACCTTCTTACGCAGTTGCTCCCGGAATTTGGTCGGCTCTACTCTGTACTGTGATACTTATGGGGTTATCATTTCTCATTGTTGCCTTGTACACGCCTCTTCGCGACGGGACAATGTAACCCGCCGCTGGAGCTGACGGCAAAGTTTTCTGGCAGATCAACCTGTTTGTCTTGGCGGCTCAGAGGGATAAACGTTCGCCTGAAGAGATGAAATTGAGAGAGTATACGCCCGCAGATGCTGAGGCTCTGGCTGAAGTCTATCGCAATGGGGCGCGCAATCTTGGCCGCCAAGGGTATACTGAGGAGCAGACACGGGTGTGGGCATTGCATCCCAAGGATATCGACGAGTTTCGGGTGACCCTATCGGAGGGTCTCACTCTGTGCGCTGTAGTTGATGACACCCTCGTGGCTTTCGGCCAACTCAACCCCACAGATCATGTGGCCTATCTTTACTGTGGATCAGCACACGCTCGGCGTGGCTACGCCTCAGCAATTCTCGGCGTACTTGAAGAGCAAGCTCGGGCAGAAGGCGTCTCCACACTTAGGGTGGACTCAAGCTGTGTTGCACGCCCATTCTTTGAGCACTGTGGTTTCCATGTAATTGACGAAGAACGCCCCGTTAGGCATGGCGTGGAGTTCTTGCGTTTCAAGATGGAGAAAGAATTGGCGAGCAAAGCACTCAACGGTACCGATGACCCGCTGCGCGGCTCACCGTCCCGTTAGCGGTGTCGTTAGGCTGCCGTATGGTGGGTTGAAGGAAACACACATGAAATATTCGTTCCGGCCATCCACGGAGGCCGACTTTGAGTTCGTCTTCCAGCTCAATGAGACCAACACGCGGAAGTACGTCGAAGTGCTGCGTGGGTGGGACGACAAAGCGGAGCGTGCGGAAATGCGCCGTCAGTTCCAGCCGGGCGCCGATCAAATCATCATGATTGATGGAAACGATGCTGACGTCTTGGGGGTGAATCATTACCCGACCAAGATCGACCTCCGTCACATTGAGATTCTCCCAGAATATCAGGGGCGAGGAATCACCACAGCGACCGTCCGAGAGATTGTGGAGGAGGTGCGGCAAGCAAATATCCCTGTCACACTCATGGTGCTCAACATGAATCCGGCTAAGGAGTTGTACGAAGGGCTGGGCTTTCGAGTCCTCGAAGAGGTAGATACAGGGCGCACCGGGGTCAAGTACCGAATGACAACGGCAGCGCCATGATAGGCTAACCCTAACAACGGACTTGATCCGTCCTTCGTCTTGCCTCTCGATGGGCGTGACTCGGCGGCTCAGCCTTTACATTAGGACACTGATTGCGGAGGGTGATGGGTAGGCTGTGAAATTCGAGTAGTTAAAACTTCGCGTCTCAAATCGTCTCATTTTATCTCATCCTGTCTCACCAGCCTCTAGAATTTTCTTGCATCGCCACTACTAGGTAGTTTAAAATCTCAAAAGCTTAGGTTTGACCTGTTTATTGACTCCGTGATTCATCGATCGCCGGAGGGGTGATGGCGCGATTGAAGCTCTTTAACTTGGTGGTGGCGTGGGCGGTTCTGGCGTCTGGGTGTGTCAGTAGGAAGGTGGAGATAGTGGTGGAGGAGGTTAAGGAGACGTCGAGGGCCGTGGCGGTTAGGGAGCATTCGGCTGATGGACGGGACATACTGGCGGATGAGAGACTGTTTTCGCAAAATTGGGTGCGGCGTCTAAGAGCAGAGGTGAAAAGGCTGGCTGCAATGCCGGGAGCGCGATTGGTGATTCACGAGGTGCCAGCGGGGAGAGCGCCAACGATAGAGGAAATTGAGAGAATATACGGTGGCGCTCGAAGGGTCCTGACGGTGCCTAAGGGGAGATTTAGTAAAAGCGGGCAACACGTGGATATGCTGGTTCATTACTATCAGCTGATCGGGTTTTACGTGTCCGCAAAGAATCCGCTGGGCAAAGTCAGCCACGTGATTTGGTGGATTCGTTAGCCCGACACACGTTTCGTGACCGGCTTTTCCCCACGTTTTACGAATTTAGATGAGTTATAGGAACTTGTTTTTGAGATATCTAACGTCTCACTGATGGACTCCCAAAAGTAAAGCTTTGAATCTATCTCTCCCTGATATTTATAGCCCTAAAATTCCTATATAGTAAATCCGTTGAAGTGGACACCTTCACCGAATCGAAAGTACAGTGATCCATCGGTGACGAAATGCGGCGAATACGGACAGAAAGCGTCCAGAAGGGCCCCCCTAAAGGTTGAGAAATCAAGGCTTTTAGGTTGGCATTAAAGTTGCTCTAAGTGGAGGTAGGAGGAAATGCTTATGAACAAAGTTTCGTGGGTCGTATCAGCCTTGGTCTACATAGCGTTGGCATTTGTGCTGCCTTTCCTAATGCCTGATAGGAACAGTATATTAATGGCCTGGATGTTCATGACCATTTGGTTCGTCTTGTATCTCTGTTTTAAGTTGCGGGTTCAACGGAAGGCCTTGAGATAGTCGTGAGTCGGAGGGAATTTTGGGAAGCTTTTGGTCCTTCAGAGCAGTTTTGATTGTTCTCGACTTTAACAAACCACTCCATTACCTTCAACTTTCCCCTTGACTTTCGTACGCTAAAGGCATATATGCAGGATAAGCCTTTTAACTCAGTCCTGTGAGATTGGGAAGGGCACTATGAAGAATAAAAACAGATTAATTGCGCTCGCTCAAATACCTCCTCGGTAACCCCGTGGGGGTCTTTTTTTGCCTATGGAATGGAAAGACAAATTCTACTGCATTGGCAACTCAGCTACTACTTCTCATAAAAAACGCTTGTTGGGTCGCCTCTTATCGCATAAAACTGTCTAAACTCAGGAGAATTAATCAAATCCCAACACGAGAGTCGGAGAAGTGATCGCACTAGCTTCAGCCTTCCGCAGGAGCAGGTAATGCGTCGTCGTGCGGCCTTTTGAGCAAATAGGATGCGGCGGATTATAGACCGAATTCGAGATAAGGTTCGAAGCGGGCAGTATGTCTTAACGTTTCATGCAATTGATGAGATGATGAATGAAGGATTTGAGGAGGATGACTTTGAGCAGGCGCTAATAACAGGTCGAATAGTTCGTAGGCAAAGAGATCGGCTAGGGCGACGAAAGTATACTGTCGAAGGCGCAGCACGGGATATGAGGCTTTTGAGAGTAGTGTGTCGATTTTCTGATACGCAAGAATCGCTGGTAGTTATTACCGTGTATGAGGCAAAATAAGGAGATCAGGGAGGATATATCAATGGAAGGGGATCGTTGCGATTTTTGCTTGGAAGGCAAGCTCCGATCCAGACTCGTACGGGAGTATTATCGAGTTGGGAAAAGTCTTGTCGTAATGGAGAGTGTCCCTGCCTATGTCTGTCAAAAGTGTGGCGAGCGGTATTATGAAGGACATGTGGCCAAAAGGATGCGGCAACTCGCCAAACAGGGACCTCATGTCAAGGAAAGAGTGTCTTTCCCCTTGATCTATTTCCAGGAAAGAAAGGCCTCTGCGTGATCTAGGATTACGGGAGGGGTCAGGCCTTGCAGTGCTACATCCGGAGGGAGTGAACAGGTGGGGTGGGGTGTCAAGCATTAGTTCTTGACTTGTGAGAAAATATTGTTGTAGGGCATCTCATCGCCGTTTGGCTTGAGCAAATCAAATTATATCGACCACGGGGATTGAAACCCCGAGGTCGACCAAAGGGAAGAGCTGCCGCTTCTCCCCTTTGGAAACCCCATCGCTTATGTGCCCGCGGCTAGCCGCGGGGTATGCTAATATTCAAATCAATAGGACAATCCCGTTCAACTTTCCCCTTGACTTTCGTACGCTAAGGGCATATATGGAGGATAAGCCTTTTAACTCAGTCCTGTGAGATTGGGAAGGGTACTATGAAGAATAAAAACAGATTAATTGCGCTCGCTCAAATACCTCCTCGGTAACCCCGTGGGGGTCTTTTTTTGCCTATGGAACAGAAAAAACAGACTTTATTTGAAGCTGAGGAGGTTCAGCGGATTATCGGCCGGATGGCGCATGAGATCATAGAGAAATCCGGCGATATAGAAGAGCTTGCCTTGATCGGGATCCGGTCTCGCGGAGCCTACCTGGTTCGAAGAATAGCTCAAAAAATAGAAACACTAAGCGGCAATGCCCCTCATGTAGGCATCATCGATGTCACTCCTTACCGCGACGACCGAGGAAAAGGCGAGACGCCGACTAATCCGCCCTCCATGGAAGCGCCCGCCTCCGTGGATGACAAGACAGTAATTTTGGTCGATGACGTGATTTATACGGGACGCACCATACGTGCGGCTTTGGATCTGCTGGGCCATTTGGGGAAGCCTAAGAAAATCCTAGTTGCTATTTTAGTCGACCGAGGAGACAGAGAGCTGCCGATCAAGTCGGACATTGTGGGAAAAAATGTTCAGGTAGCAGATTCGGAGAGGGTCAATGTCCTGCTTCAAGAATCAGATGGAGCTGACCGGGTAACGGTGACGAGTAGCCAATGACGAACGCTTTGTCCCGGCAAGGATATTTAAAGAGAGGTATCCCTTGAAAAAGCGGGATCTGATAACCGTCGCAGATCTCAGCGATCAAGAGATCGAAGAGATCTTTGATCTCGCCGACACCATGGTGGCTCTGGACCGTACCGGTCCGGAGCCAAGGGTCTACACGGGGAAAATCATGGCTACTCTGTTTTACGAGCCAAGCACTAGGACGCGCCTCTCTTTTGAATCCGCAATGCAGCGGCTGGGAGGATCTGTCATCAGTTGTGCCGACATGAAGTCCTCCTCTGCTGCCAAGGGGGAGAGCATCGCTGATACGGCTAGGGTTGTCTCAAGCTATGCCGACATCCTGGTCATTCGCCATCACTGGGATGGGGCGGTGCAGGCCATGGCGGAGTATGCCGAGGTCCCTATAGTCAATGCAGGAGATGGGAGTCACGAACATCCGACCCAAACCCTTTGTGACCTCTATACCTTGAAGAAGGAGAAGGGCGAGCTAAAAGGAATGACCGTGGTCATTTGCGGGGACCTCAAGCACGGGAGGGCCATCCATTCCTTGGTCTATGCCTTGGCACGGTTTGGAGTCCACGTAGTCACCTTAGCGGCAAGTGGGATGGAGCTTCCCCAATACGTTATTGAAAAGCTGGAAACGGAATACCATTACAGTTTAGCCCCGGCGTCCTCGAATGATCTTCAGACCGTGGTTACGGAGACCGACGCCGTCTATTTGACTCCCAGTCAGCCTCATCAGTTGGCGCTTTTTACCCAGATGGATGCGGATATTCAAAACCGATTGACAAAAATGCTCTCCGGAGTCAAGTTTGACGCCTTCTATGTCACCCGAATGCAAAAAGAGCGGATGAAGAAAGGAAGAACGGGAGCTGACGAAGACTATCCTAGAATAGGCGAGAGATTTCTCAAGGAGAGGCGCTTCAAAAATACGGTGGTGATGCACCCCCTGCCGCGCGTGGATGAGCTCTCTCGTGAGGTCGACAAGGATCGTCGGGGAATTTACTTTAAACAGGCTGCCTATGGGGTCCCGATCCGGATGGCGCTACTCAAGTTCCTGTTTGATGCGTTGGAAAGCGGGAAGGCGCACACGACACGGAAAAGGGTTCCCCTCTATGAGAGTCCTGAGCCGATCGGCCCGCAATGTTCCAACTCCAATTGTGTCACCCGCTCTGAGAGCAGCTCCACGAATCCCAGGTTCGTGATGCTTTTCACCGGCCCGGGAGGCGGACTGATCTTAAGATGTTTCTACTGTGATCATCAGCTCAAAGTTCAGTATATGGGCCATACGAAGTCGAGAAGGTATTGTCCATACGATATCACGCTGGCGGATACTGTGCGGGAGTGGCTCAGGCACGGAGAATTGGCGGTTTTCGATTCCATCAAGCAGGCTGAAGAGCTGGGATACGAACCTTATAAAATCGGCCCGCAGCGGAATATCATGACCGAAGAGGAGATCCGAGAGGCGAT
>JAPUHZ010000301.1 GCA_027297485.1 Deltaproteobacteria bacterium | reverse complement strand
TCCATCTCCTTAATCCGCTTCTTGTCCGCATTGCGGAAGAAAAATCCAATCATTCTATCTTCAAAAACCCGCTCGATAAAAGTTTCTATGATTTGGCGCAGCTTGGCCTCACCACCAAGCTGCTCATAAAGTGTCGTTGTCACCATTCGTCCCTTACTTACCCTGCCAAGATACACCCCATCATTTCCTAATTCAATTAATTCTCGACCGCCCTTGTTGGATGACCTCTTGAACATGCAACTTCTCCGTTGCATGGTGAACACAATAGGGTGCCAACGTTGCGTTCCCCAAGAGAAATCACTGTTGGAGTGTCCGTTTCACTTAGCGGAAAGTTCCGATTTCAGGCCGAGCAGGCTTTGCGTGGCATCAAGCTCTGGACCAAGGTCGTCAATCAACAGGGTGGGATCTATCTCGAGGACAGGGCGCAGTCGCTGCCGGTCCAACTCATTGTCTACGATGACCGGAGCAAAACAGAACCGGCCAAGAACAACGTTGTAAGACTCCTCAAGGAGGACCGCGTCGATCTCCTCTTTGGGACCTACTCCACCGTCTTAACCCTGGCGGTGGCACCGATAGCAGAAGGCTATAAGAAAATCCTCTGGAACCATGGCGGAGCATCGGACGCTATTTGTCAGCAGGGCTGGCACTACCTGGTCTGTGTCCTAAGCCCCGCGAGCAGCTATCTTCGTTCCCTTCCGTACTACCTTGTGAAGAGCGACCCTCAGTCCTATCGGATCACATGTCTCAGAGCATCCTCCGGAACCTTTGCGGCCCATGTGGCAGACGGGTTGACCGAAGCAGCAAAATTTTATGGCCTTTCCGTCCGCCAAGTTCCCTTCACCTCACCGATAAAGGATGCCAGGGAAATTGTAAAAACTCTGACCGATCATCCGGATCTCCTGGTCGCAATAGGCAGCTTTCAAGACGATGTAAAAATTGTCAGACACTGCAGCGCAATAAAGACAATCGTCACCGTGGCCGCAGGTGTGGCAGCTTTTGGACAAGATCTCGGTCCCAGGGCAGAAGGGATTATCGGCCCCTCCCAGTGGGAACCTGGAGTCCACTACTCGGCTCTCAGAGGGCCCAACTCGGAGTGGTTCTCTTCCTATTTCAAAAAGAGCTTCGGCGTGCCTCCCGATTACACTGCAGCGCAGGGGTTTGCCACGGGGGTTGTTATTCAGGAAGCAATTCAGCGTGCAGGTGGACTAAAGGATGAGCGATTACGTCGAGCGGTAGCTGACCTCGATATCCATACCTTCTATGGATCGTTCCGCATTGACCCAAAGAGCGGCCTCCAGGTTAGCCATGAGATTCTCCTTGTCCAGTGGCATAAGGGTGAGAAGGTAGTCGTTTGGCCACCGGAGGCCACAGGGTGATATTTTTTCCGTGGTGTCGGGTCCGCGCCGGGGACGAGTCCGAAAAATTCTCCCTAATGTTCGATTATGATTTCCGCCGTTCTTTCAGAGCAGTAAGGAATTCTCTTGGCCTGATGATCTGAATCTCTTGGTAGGCTCCTAATCCGAAAAGGTGTTCATCGCCTTCGAGGTGTGGCCTTGGCGCGTACCGCCCGGACCGCCTCCCGAACCTGGCGTGAGCTGGAGAAGGATCTGCGGCGCGAGGTCGAGGAAGGAGACGCGCTCTTGATCCGAACGACCCAGTATGGTGAGATGTATCATATCAAAGGTCAACTGAAAGGCCCGAAGGGTACGATCCTCGACGTGATCACTCTCTAGATCTGCCTTCACGCCACCGGAGAAACCAGATTTGTCACTCTGGTACCGGATAAGGAGCCAGGGCAATGAAAATAGATCTGTTCAAACGAGTAGCTCTAAAGATAGACATCCCTGACCAAAGACTGCGCAAAGGTGACGTAGCAACAATAGTTGAACACCTGCCCGGCAAGAACACCGAGGACGGTTACGCTCTCGAAGTCTTTAATGCGGTTGGTGAGAGCATCGCGGTGGTAATGGTGCCAGAGTCTGCCGTAGAACCACTCACAGCAGACAAGATCCCGTCTGTAAGGCCTCTGGCCAAAACGGCGTAGTCAAGAAAAGGCCAAACCGGCGTGGCAGACCCCTCTTTATTAACCAAGCTAAAACCCGACAACTCTAAAAGTCTATGGTCATGCACGACCCTGAGTCCTTTGCCTGTTTCCGCCAGAGGCGGATTCGCCAATCTTTGTGGCGGAGCCTATTGCCTGATGCCTGTAGCCTTCTCTAAGAATTTGCCTTATTTTACGAAACTAACTTCGGCTGGGCCCCTCGATCATGTCACATCTTTGATCCCACACCAGCGCCCGGAGGGGCTCTCCCCAACCGGGCTTCTTGTTTGCAGTAGGCCAGCTAGGAACGCGGAGTTGACTGTCAACAAAAGATTTGAATTCATCAGACTCGGGATTGAGGATACTATGGATAAACAGGTACCTAAGCGCATCTTCTGCAACCGATGCTGCACTGAGACCCACGCGCACAGCCAGACGGCGGTCCTCTGTAGTAGACAGCTTTATATGCCTGGAGAGCCAGACTACGAGGGAGAGACGTTTGAGAACCTTGCAGAGGAAGTAAGATACTTCTTCTGGGTGTGCCGCGGCTGCGAGACCGCGAAGATGGAAACGGTGAAATTTTATGACCTCCACGAAGGCGGGATTAGTACTTATTCCCCCCTCGGGAGTCGGCACACCTAAGGGTAAAGCACTTTCACCATTTGCCAATTGCTTTGAAAGAAATCTACGAAGAAGTCATCGAAGCCTACAACCGTTGGGTTAGTACTCTTTGCGCTGCAGGACTACGGGCGCTGATCGATGGCATCTGTTCTCAAAAAGGTACCACCGGGAAAAATCTCGAGGCACGAATCGAAGCCCTGAAGGCAATCTTACCGGAGAACATCGTAACGAATGTGCACAGCCTACGCATTATGGGCAACGAAGCTCTCCACGAACTTGTGTCTCCGCGGCAAGACGAATTGAGACTGGCGATTGCCCTGAGCGAGGATTGCTCAACTTCCTTTCTGACCTGGACTATAAGGCTCTCGAATTGACGCGCCTGCGAAGTCGACCCCCACGGGGTACGCCTCCTCCTGAAATGCTTGCACGTTGGGCGGAAGAGCGGGGGAGCACAGGCAAAGGAACTGACCCCGAGACAAACGACGATAGTGC
>JAPUHZ010000300.1 GCA_027297485.1 Deltaproteobacteria bacterium | reverse complement strand
CCGGGGAGACCATCCCATCATCGTATTCGACCGTGAAGGAAATTTCCTCCGCTCGTGGGGTGAAGGGATCTTTACACGCGCCCACGGCCTCACAATGGGTCCGGACGACTCCATTTACTGCACAGATGACGGGGACCATACCGTCCGCAAGTGCAGTCCAGATGGAAAGATCCTCCTTCAGCTGGGAGTCCCCGGCAAGCCTGCCCCGTACCAGAGCGGTGAGCCCTTCAATCGCTGCACCCACGTAGCCCTTTCCCCGAAAAACGAGATTTATGTTTCCGACGGTTACGGTAACTCCCGAGTCCATAAATACTCCCCGGACGGCAAGCTGCTCTTTTCCTGGGGTGAGCCGGGAACAGATCCTGGCCAGTTTAACATCGTGCACAATATCTGTGCCGACCAAGACGGATACGTCTACGTTGCCGATCGTGAAAACCACCGCGTCCAGATCTTCGATGCAAACGGTAAATATGAAACGCAGTGGAACAACATGCATCGACCCTGTGCCCTCTACCTGGACAGGGGAGCCAACCCGCTCTGTTACATCGGCGAACTCGGTCCCGGCCTGTCTACCAACAAGGAAATCCCCAACGTCGGGCACCGTATTAGTATTTTGACTGCAGAGGGAAAGTTGCTGGCGCGACTGGGTGATATCCGAGCCGGAGAGGCACCCGGCCAGTTCATTGCTCCCCACGGGATTGCGGTGGATTCACGCGGGGATATCTATGTGGGTGAAGTCTCCTGGACCATTTCCGGCAAGTACTTGAATCCTCCCAGAGAACTTCGCAGCCTCCAGAAGCTCCGAAAGCTTAGCCAGCTCAGGGATTGACGAGGTAACCCAAAGAATATTGTGGGATCGGGGTCAGACCGAATAGTTTGCACCTTTACTCATTCCAGAAGCCTTTAATCCGCTCGCATTTCCTATTTTCTTCTCTCTCCACAAGACACAAAGTCAAAGAGTTCGGTCTGACCCCGCAAGCCTCACCCGTGACCGCCTCACCTCTAACGTGCCCAGACTCAGCATAAACCGTCTCGGCCTACCGTACCCATTGCGATACCCTGGTTCCTCTTTAGCTTTGACTTTGCGTTTGCCTTTCTCTCTGCCTAACCATTCGGTTACTTCCTGCTCCAAAAGATCTTGTAAGTGCTGGCGAATCCTCTCCCGATCAAATTCCTCCAACTCGTTGTAAAAGATTCCCTTTGACTCAATCCTCTCTGTATGCTTTTCTTTCATTGGCGTATCCTTTCCTGCCTGTTTTCCCAGGCAGCCTTTCGTTTGGGCTTTACGAAAGGGTACGCCAACCTATTCCCTATTTCCACACTTTTTGAGTATAGCTCACACTGCCTCTCAGAAGACCATGTCTTGGTCTGTTCGACTCAGTCGAGATAGGTAAGCCGGTCCTGATCGTCGCGAAAGATCTTCTGCTGCTGATTACCACGGACAATCACATGGTAGAATGCCCCTACGAATTCCACCCACGGCTTCCTAGCCATGCGGGCGGACATAACGGAAAGGGAGCCCTTAAGTCAATACTCAGGCCCGACCCTCAGCGTTCACGCTCTCTTGTTCTGCTTTTCATAAACTACGCCGACGTGCTATCCTTGACAAGTATATCCAATTGGATATATTCTAACAATGAAGGTTGCGTTTTATACGGCCGCATCGGGTAGGTCGCCCGTCCTGGATTACATCCAGAATTTGTCCAAACCGGAACGCGCCCGGTTGTTGGAGGTGCTCGATCAGATTGAACGCCACGGATTTGATGCGGTGCGGGTACAGTTCCGGCAAATTGAAGGTAAGCTCTGAGAAATTAAGGCCTCAGCCCATCGGGTATTCTATATTCTGATCGAGCGAGAAGAAATGGTTTTGCTCCATGCTTATAAGAAACAGGGACAAAAACTGCCCCTCAAGGAGCGGGAAGTTGCCATGAAGCGAATGAAGGAGTTGTTGTCATGAAAGCTAAGCACAAAAGGATTGCTCTCAAAAATGTCTTAAAACAAGAGCTTAAGGATCCGCAATTTAGTTTTTATTTTGAGCGGGAAAGATCCATCAGCGAAATTGCAAGATTGGTTCGGGATGCAAGGCTGAAGGCAGGTCTAACCCAGGCCCAGCTTGCCAAGAAGGCCCAAAGCAGTCAGGTCGTCATCGCAAGGTTGGAATCAGGGACAGATCAGCGAGTACCTTCTCTTGATCTACTTGAGCGGATTGCCAGAGCCCTGAAGGCAAAGTTGTTGGTGCAATTTGAGTATAAGGAGGTTGCATAGTCTGAGAATGTCCAACTTCTCTCCAGAAGCCGAACACGTAACAAAGCTTTATGAGCAACTCCAATCAGACCATGCGCCAAAAGCTTCACGCTTTGGCCGATGAGCTGCCGCTTGATGATTCCCGGGAAGATGTCATTGAGAAGGCCCGCTTTCGCAAAGCGGTAGAGCTGGGCATCGCAGCGGCAGACCGAGGAGCCTTCGCCACCGACGAAGAAGTGCGCAGCACATTTGCCCGGTGGAGTGTGAAGGGTTGAAGCTCCAGCAGACGCGTCTAGGGTCTGATCTTACCCTCGCTGGAATGATTTTTGAATACTCTTCCGAAAGGCATGACTTCTAAAGACCTTTTCTTAAATTCGGCGCTGGCTTGAATCCCACCGTTTGACTTGCCTTGATATTGATAATGGCGCCAGTTTGAGAATTTCTTCCTTTTCTTGCTTTAACTGAAAAGGTACCGAAACCTGGTACCTCAATCCGTTTAGACTATTTTATCGCTTTGGCAAGACTGCATCTCTGCCTTTTTAGGCTAATTTCGATGCTCGCAGTCCTGAATTGCAGCGTTATGATCCAGCCGACTGCGGCGTGCCCGCAGTCACTCCTCCGTCGAGGAGACGTTCTTTGACACATCGCCAGGCCTTCATACTTGTGGGCTGAAAGCCTCTCTTCTCGCTGCCTGACCGTTGCAAGCCTGTGTAGTGCTGCAACGCGAACAGGCTCGTGGGTCCCCCCTGGGCTCTCGCCGTCGAGGGTCGAAAGGGGTCCATGAAAGGAAAAGGAGCATGTTCAAGCTGGAAGAAATCTGTGAGGAGTTCTCACGGATTCAAATTGTCCGTAAAATGAAATCAGGCCCAAAGCACACTTACAAAGCCGAGGCAATAAGACCCCACTTTCTTTCATCTATAGAAACAAAACTCTCAGAAAGGAGAAAGATCATGAAAAAATCTTCTTATTTTACCGCAGTTACGATTACGGCTGGCTGGCTGGCTTTATCTGCAAGCCAAGTGGAGGCTGGATGGGGTTGGCTCAAAGCATGGAGAGGAGCAAGTGGGGTCTACAGGAATAGATCGTGCACGCCGATACGGCCCAGAGTACCAGGACCTCTTTCGATAACGCTGGTCCCTTCATATGGCCTGGGTATCTTGTCGGACGGCTACCCAGGCTGCTTTCCCACATTTTTAGCCGCCACTTAAGGTCTTGAAACGTGGGTCATCGTGGATCGATTCAAGATCGGGGTCTTTTTTCATCCAATCAAAGTTTTTAAAACCCCTTTGCCACTGCTTGCCTGTCAAATAATGACTTATCCCGTTCCCGCCTAATCAAAGAGAGAAAAGGACCACAGCGCTGTGCAAAGTCAAGCAATGACCCCTTATTCTTATGCTGTGGGTTACGTGAATAGACTCCGCTTCAAATTTGAACGAACATCCGAGAAGTCCCCTTTTCCCCCCTCACCCCTTTTTGAACCGTTGGAATGGATGTATAATTAGACCCGTTGTTGCGATTAAAGACGGTTATGAGCAAGCAAAGCGTATCGAAGCACAATCACTTTCCCCCTCTAGATCATGTCCTCACCACACTGCGGGCCCATCTGCCGGAACTTCGGCAGCGATATGGCATACGCTCCCTCGCAGTTTTCGGGTCTTACGTACGGGCAGAACAGAAGCGCGGGAGCGACCTCGATCTTTTGGTGGAATTTGATGATCGTGGCCTGAGCCTTTTTGACTTCGTCCAGATCGAAAATTACCTGAGCGAAATCTTAGGCGTCAAGGTGGACCTAGTGGAGAGAAGTACATTAAAACCTGCCATAGGCCGGCACATTCTGGAGGAGGCCTTGCCGATTTGAAACCGAAACGGGAGTATGTGGATTATGCGCGTGATATTCGGGATGCTGCGGAAAAAGCTCAGCTCTTTGCGGCAGGTATTGACTTTGAGGGCTTCAAGGCGAACGATGAGAAAGTTTTCGCCGTTATCCGAGCCTTGGAAATAATCGGCGAAGCAAGCAAGAAAATCCCGGCCTCGATTCGGAAGCGGTATCCGGAGGTGCCGTGGGCTGCCATGGCTGGCATGCGGGACAAACTGGCTCATGATTACTTCGGAGTGAACTTGCGCAGGCTATGGGAGACCGTTCAGAATGACCTCCCTCCTTTGAGCAAAGCCATCACGCGTTTGGTCGAGGACTTGGAGCAGAGATAGAGTCGTTGCAACGAGCCTTTCCCCCACCGCAGAGGGTAGTGAGAGACAGCAGAGCGGCTTACAAAGCACGGACCGGGAGATTGTTGTTAAAGGCCACGAGCGAACCCCTTTTTTCTCAGCGGCGGATCTCCAAGACGCCACGAGTGATTCTGGTATCCGCGTTGCCGAATCTTGTCTGGCGATCGATCAGTGGCATTTCCTATTATTATGAACGCGGGCACATAGACAGCGCTCCGAGGTCATGCCATGGGTTACGTGAAAAAACTCTCCTTTATATTTGACCAAATCTCCGAAAAGTACGATCTCCCCTTTTTCCCTCCTGTCAATTTTATATCGGCCGCAGCTTAGGCTTGTACAATAACTTATCCCGTTCCCGTAATCAAAGATAGAAAAGAGCTATAGCGCTGTGCAAAGTCAAGCAACGACCCTCGTCCCAAGCTGGCTTACCCTATCTGCAAATCAGGTAGAGGCGGGATGGGGTTGGCTCAAAGCATGGAGAGGAGCAAGTGGGATTTACAGGAATAGATCCTGCACACCGATACGGCCCAGAGTACCAGGACCTCTTTCGATAAAGGCCATCCCGGCTACGCGGCCTAGGTACCTAGACGACGGTACCTAGCCCACTTCCTCATCGTTGCTTCTTTTTTACCAACCAGTTAAGCTCTTGAAGCGCGGGTCTTCACGGATGGATTCGAGGTCAGGGTCCTTTTTCATCCAATCGAAGATTTTGAATCCCTTTGCCACTACTTGCCTGTCAAATAATGACTTATCCCGTTCCCACCTAATCAAAGAGAGAAAAGAACCACAGCGCTGTGCAAAGTCAAGCAATGACCCTTGACCTCTCCGATGCGCAGCGGGCGAGCCATATTTTCCCAATATTAGATCGCACCGGGCTCGTTAAGAGCTAAGAGCAGACTTGACCCCTTTTGACCCCTTTTCCCTTTTTTGACCCCTTTTTCAAACCAGCCGAAAAGTGAGCTGCGAGATGTAGGAGCGGGGTCATTACTACACCTCCCCTCCCTTCTCTGAAATATCGATACCGTTCCCTTCGGGATCGTGCACCCGGTATTCTGCATAGGGAATGCGATCCGGCCGCCGGATCCCGCTCGACACGCCGGCTTTTTCAGCTAAGCTCCGGATATCTTCA
>JAPUHZ010000030.1 GCA_027297485.1 Deltaproteobacteria bacterium | reverse complement strand
TCTCACCCAGATGAAGGTTGATGCCTGGGTGGATGAGGCAGATATTGGAAAGATAAAGGTCGGGCAGGATGTCCAGTTTCAGGTTGATTCTTACCCTAACCGTATTTTCCAGGGTAAAGTTGTCAAGATCTATCCGTCGCCGGAAATTCAGCAGAACGTAGTCACATACGACACGGAGATCCATGTTGCCAACGAAGGCCTGGTATTGAAACCGGGGATGACTGCGAGCGTGACGATCATCTTGACCAGAAAGAAGGATGTCCTAATTGTGCCCCATGCAGCCTTAAAGATTCGGAGAAGCATGATCCGCAAGGTCTATCCGGAGATCGATCAAGGTCGAAAGAGGACGAGGCGGAGGAGAACTCCAGAGCAAAGAGCCGCGAGGGCGCGCAAGCGGTTCCTTGAGGGGAAGGGGAGAATTTTTGTTTACCGCGACGGGAAGCCTGAGAGGGTACGCATCCGCTTCGGCGCGACGGATGCCAAAAACATGGAGATTCTGAATGGGTTGAAAGAAAAGGATCAGGTCGTTGTCGGGATTCGGACGGGGGCGGTAGGACGACGGGCCACCTCGAGAGGCTCAAGAGTATCCCGGATACGGGCGCGTATTTTAGGGGGATTCTAAAACATGAATCGGCTTCCTATCATCGAGATTGAAAACGTAATCAAGGTCTATGACCTGGGCGAGCAGAAGGTCCGTGCTCTAGAAGGGGTCTCTCTCAGGATATTTCCTGGGGAGATTGTCTCTCTCATGGGACCTTCCGGTTCCGGAAAATCGACCTTGATGAATATCCTGGGCTGTCTCGATCAGCCGACCTCAGGCCGTTATCGATTTTTGGGCAAGGAGGTGGGCAATCTCTCTCAGGACGAGATGGCCTTTTTGCGCAATCACGAGATTGGATTTGTCTTCCAGAATTATAACTTGCTGGCTAGAACGAGTGCCTTGGAGAATGTTGAGCTTCCCATGCTCTATAACGGAGTCTCTCCCCATGTGCGGCAAGGGAAGGCAAGGGAGATGCTGAATCTGGTGACACTGGGCGACAGGGAAGATCACCATCCGACCCAGCTTTCCGGGGGGCAGCAGCAGAGAGTGGCGATCGCTAGAGCTCTATTAAACGGGCCGCGGATCATTCTGGCCGATGAGCCGACAGGGAACCTTGATACCAAGACCGGGGCGGAGATCATCGAGCTATTTCAGGACCTAAACCGAGAAAAGGGGATTACCTTAGTCCTTGTGACTCACGACCCCGATGTGGCCTCTCATAGTCAGCGCATTATCCATTTTAAGGACGGTCTCGTGGATGGGGAGGAGAAAGGGTCGCAGAGTCATCTTGTCTCCATCCCCGAGGTGTCAAAGGAGTCGGTTACCCAGGAGAGGAGTTTTGGCTCGGATATATCGGCGAATATTCGGATAGCCTTAAAGGCTGTCCGAGTCAACAAAATGCGATCTGCCTTGACGATGTTGGGGGTGATCATCGGTGTGGGGGCGGTCATCGCTATGGTGGCAATAGGCCAGGGGACTAAGCTGAAGATCGCCAAGCAGATGGAAAGGCTTGGGAGTAACCGCTTGACGGTGCGCGCGGGCAGCTATTCCCGTGGCGGGAGAAGGGCCGGGAGTGAAACCATCACTACAATGACGGTCGCGGACGCTAAGGCTATCTTGGAAGAGGTCCCCGGAGTGAGAGTGGTGGCACCAAGGGTCCGAGGATCCGCGCAGGTGGTTTACGGCAATAAAAACTGGCTGCCGGCCTTTAGCGGCGTCACCCCAGATTATCTCAGCGTTAGGTCCTGGCCGATCGAATCTGGTAGGAACTTCAGCGAAGAAGACATGGTGCTGAACAGAAAGGTCTGCCTGCTCGGCAAGACTGTGGTGAAGGAGCTTTTCGGCGGGCAATACCCCATAGGGCAAATCGTCAGGATCAAGCACATCCCTTTTGAGGTGGTCGGCGTGCTTTCAGAGCGGGGGGCATCTTCGAGGGGTACTGATCTGGACGATATCGTGATGATTCCGCTCCGAACGGCTCAGAGAAAACTCCTCGGTATTCGCCATATTCAGAGGATCGAGGTCAGCGCTGAGAGTAAGGAGGCTACCTATCAAGTAGAGAAAGATATCGCAGAGCTTCTTCGCAGACGCCACAAGATTACCGGAGCAAAGCCTGATGACTTTAGAATCCGCAATCGCACGGAGATTATCCAAGCGGCCAATGAGGCAACCCAAACCCTTTCTTATCTTCTGGCGGGTGTAGCCTCGGTTGCCCTGATTGTCGGCGGGATCGGCATCATGAATATCATGTTGGTCTCGGTCACGGAAAGGACACGCGAGATCGGGATCCGACTGGCCGTAGGGGCCAGGCGGTGTGATATTCGCAGACAGTTTCTAACCGAGGCAATGGTGTTGAGCCTTTTGGGAGGAGCCATGGGCATTATGGTCGGGATCGGTGCCTCGTATACCCTTTCTTATTTCGGCGGTTGGGAAACGCTGATTTCGCCCGGATCGATTCTGTTAGCCTGCGGCGTCTCTGGCGCCATCGGTGTCTTTTTCGGCTTTCATCCAGCCTCGCAAGCCGCCAAATTGAATCCTATTGAGGCGCTCCGATACGAGTAGAATTATCGGTGGCCCAAGGGCCAGGCGAGGAATACATTCACAACAACAGTGAATCAATGTAAACCCAGCCTTTAGATGCGGGCACAAAGCCGATGGGGTTTCCAAAGGGGAGAAGCGGCAGCTCTTCCCTTTGGTCGAACACGGGGATTCAAACCCCGTGTTCGATATAAGTTGATTAGCTCTGCCATGGAAGATATCCCCTCCATCAATCGCGAATATCCTGCACAAACCACTCCAGTGGAAGGGGGTGGCCTAACCCCTTGGCCTTGGCCAACTCGTAAGCCTTACCTCCTACGGCAGCGAACTGTAGCCCCTGGGTTCCCTGATTATTCAGGAATGTAATCTGTTGGTCATTTGTGCGCCCGGCCCACTTGCCTGCCATGATATCGGGAACGGTGCCGATGTTGGGGTTGTCGATCTCATGGAAAGGGGAGGTGGGGATTTTCTTTCTTTCCTCGGCTGTCCCAGCGAAGTAGCCAAACATACCATCACTTCCTGTGACGGTTTCCTGGAGAGTTCTGTCTGATGGCAATGTTGAGGTTCCTAAACGGGCAATGACATCCGCCCGCTTCAGCACGTCTGGACCCGCCTCATTATTGCGAACATTAGTGATGTGCATCCCCGACTCTAGCCAGTCAGCCTTAATAACCGGAACGAGAGAATCAGTGGTCAGCGCGACGATATCCGTCCCTTTGACGGCCTTTTGGGGTGAATCGACTGCCTGCACCTCCACAGACAACTTCTCTTCCATTTCTCTTGCATATTTTTCTCGGTTTGCCTTTGTGGGGCTGAAGACTTGGATGCGGTCAATGGGGCGAACCGCGCAAATGGCCATGGCGTAAGTCCTGGCCATCCCACCCGATCCGAGGATTCCAAGCACTTTGGAGTTTTGCCGGGATAGGTACTTTGTGCCTAGACCAGCACAAGCGCCAACTCGCATGTGCTGGAGATAACCATCATTCATAATGGCGAGGGGCTCACCGTTCTTGACACTCAGGAGAAAGATCAATCCGCAATAGGTCCCCGGCTGGATGCAGTATTTGTCCTCGGTCTGAAACTCTCCTTCCCGGTTCCAGACCAACATGTCCGACTTCATGCGTATGGCGAAGACCCCCAACTTCCGTGAGGCGCCCTCCATGGTGCCCCAGCGGTAGTAGTGGGGCTCCTGGGGCACATAAAAATCGATCCGCGGCCGGTAACCCGCGCGCTGTTCGTTGAGCTCATGGTAAGCCTCCTCCATCACCTCAAGACAAGTGCGCATGTCGAGGACGGCCTGTATATGCTGGTTGGTAAGAAAAAGCATCTTCTCTGAGCCTCCTTTTCTCTATTTCCACTTATCCCTATTCTCACGCCCCAGTCAATAACGAGCCGGAGAGATCCAATGATTATATTCCGCCCTGTCTTGACACCTACTTTTAGGGGCTGCTATAGCTCTCCCCAAGATGACCTGGTGGGTAATTTTGCTCAATAACACCGAAATTGAGACTCTACTCTCCATGCAGGCCTGCTTAGACCTTTTTGAGAAGCCCTATAGAGACTTGACCGAGGAGAAAACTGTCAACCGGGCACGCACCTAATTGGCGAAGAGGAGGGTGGATGAGGCGCCCCCTTCTTAGGAGAGGGAACTAAAATGAATAAGAAGGTTTGCATCCCTGGACCCACTCGTCTGCCTCGGGCCCGAGAGCTTCTGAAGCAAGCGGGGTATGAAATCGTATTGGGAAAATCCTTCGATGATTTTCCTGAGTTTCGGTACAAAAAGGAGGATCTGATTGCTCTCATCGGAAATGCGGATGCGATTTTAGCTTCTACACGTGAAGCGATCGGTCGGGAGATCCTGGAGCCATGCAAGAATCTTCAGGCGGTCGTCAAAACAACCATCGGTGTGGATAACATCGACGTCCAGGCAGCATCCGACCTGGGGATTTTGGTATGCAATAGCCCGGCGCCCGAGAACTTTACCGGTCTGGCCGAGGCGACGGTGGGGCTGATCGTCGACCTTTTTAAAAAGCTCAAGCTTAACGAGGCCCATGTCCGGCGTGGGGGTTGGAAGCAGCCAAAAAATAGGGGCGATCTCATGCTGGGGAAGACGATAGGCTTTATCGGTTTAGGCCGCGTGGGCAGGCAGGTGGCGAAACGTCTGGGAGCTTGGGAGCTTTGTCTGATTGGATATGATCCCTATGTAAAACAAGAAGCGGTCGATTTCCTGGGAGTGAAACTGGTTTCGTTGGAGGAGGTACTTCATGGATCCGATCTGATTACGATCCATGTGGTACTTACAGCGGAGACCCGGCATATGATCGCCCTCAGAGAGCTTAAA
>JAPUHZ010000003.1 GCA_027297485.1 Deltaproteobacteria bacterium | reverse complement strand
GCTTTGAAAAAATACCCGGCGGAGTGCTGAAAAAGTACAGGGACATCTCATACATAGAGAGACAAACAGGTTCAGAGTGGATTTTTGAGAAAGACGGCTGAAGGGTATTGCGCCGGTCACAGGTTTTGTATTAATTGATTGGATCAATGTAAACCCCGCCTCTTGAGGCGGGGACAAAGCCGATGGGGTATCCAAAGGGGAGAAGCGGCAGCTCTTCCCTTTGGTCGAACACGGGGATTCAAACCCCGTGTTCGATATAACTTGATCGGCTGACTCGATAGGAGTTCGTTTATAACATGGGAGGTGTCTATGTACGAAACGAACATGTATGAAGGCATGCTGGCGGAAACCGTCACCATGCATGGGGCCAACGGGGATATTATCAATGCCTACTTTGCGCGGCCCTTGGGCGGGGGGCTTTTCCCTGGCATGGTCGTGATCCACCATGCGCCAGGCTGGGATGAATGGTACCGGGAGGCCACACGCAAATTCGCCCACCATGGCTATGCTACGATCAGTCCCAATCTCTACTACCGCGATGGCCATGGGACACCTGAGGATGTGGGGGCCAAAGTGCGTGCGGCAGGGGGCATCCCGGACGATCAGGTCGTGGGCGATCTCGAAGGGGCGATGCGGCATCTGCGCTCGCTTCCTTTCCTCAACGGCAAGGTGGGAGTCTTTGGCAGCTGTTCCGGGGGCCGCAACGTGTTCCTTGTGGCGTGTCGTGTGAAGGGCTTTGACGCGGCTGTGGAGTGTTGGGGTGGGCGCGTAGTGATGGCTAAGACAGATCTCACGCCCAAGCAACCCGTGGCCCCTATCGACTACACCAAGGACCTCTCGTGCCCGCTCCTGGGCCTCTTCGGCGATGAGGACAAGAGTCCATCCCCGGAACAAGTAAACTTACATGAAGCGGAGCTCAAGAAGCACGGCAAGAACTATGAGTTTCACAGATATCCCAAAGCGGGCCATGGCTTCTTGTACTATGACCGGCCGGCGTATCGGCAAGAGCAGGCGGTGGACGGCTGGAAAAAAATCTTCGCCTTCCTGGAAAAGCATCTCAGCTCACCTAAGTGAGCTTGGCCTGTCCATCGAGTACGGAAAGGAGCACGACGATGTGCACTATGATTGTCCACCAAGCCAAGATAGAGGGCAGCGGCAAAGGGGCGAACGGTTGGTTCCCAGTACGCGAAGTCAACGTGTCATATGACCACCCCTTCGATGCGCCGCTGGAACATGCGCTGAACATTGACTTCGTGAATGAATCCGAAGGCCCAGGGGCCCGGGTAGCAGTGGAGCTTACCGTAGAGGCGGCGCGGAATTTAGTCAAGGCCATCCACGCGGTGTTGGCCCGGGCTGAGATGGGTGGATACCTGGAGGAAGAAAAAACGGCTCCCGTCAAGCCTTGATAAAGTACACAAAGCTTACAGAAGTTGAGAGGTTAGTTTTTTCGATTCAGCTTTATTTCCATTAGGGGTGAGGATCGAAGACTGGATTTTGGCCTTGCAAGAATCGTAGGCTATTATAGAATCACGCGCTTAATGGAGCGGACGGAACTGTTTCAGCGCGAATTTGTGATTTTGGGGAGAGAAGATACCATGCTGTCGAAGGCATTACTTGTTGTTTGTAGTGTTGTTCTGGGTCTGATCCTGTTGCAGAGCCGGGCAGTGGCAGATGATAGCGCTCCGGTAGAGCCCTCAGAACCCTCCTCGACCTCACCGAGCCTTGAGAAGGCGAGGGAAGCCGTGAACGCCAAGGATTTTGAGACCGCTCTCCGTCATCTGACTACCGCGGCGAAAGAAACGCCGAACGATGCGGATGTCCAGAACCTCTTAGGGTACAGCTACCGAAAGCTCGGGAAGGTGGAAAAGGCCTTTGACTACTACCGGCTTGCTTTGAAGATCGAGCCGAAGCACCGTGGTGCGCATGAATATATCGGGGAGCTGTATCTGGAAATGGATCAGCTAACCAACGCGCAAAAGCACCTGGCGGCCCTCGACAAGGCCTGTTTTTGGGGGTGCGCAGAGTACAACGATTTAAAGGAGGCCATTGAGAAGTACAAAGCCAAGAAAGGGGCTGCCCGGTAACCCGTCGAGGAGATTTCATCCCCACCTGCCGTTGAGCAAAAAGCACCAGTCTGTCGGCACTTCGAGAATCTCTCCCGTGAAGTCCCGGCGTTTTCCTCTCTCACTTATGCGCCGAGGGAAACCATCCCTGGTGTTTGATAAAGCCGCGTAGGTATTCCACTTGACCGGCGTGCCGCATGTTGTCGGCGATGACACTGACCAGCCGAACGCCGATCGTGGGTAAGGGTTGATACTTGGGCTCATCCAAGACCTTGTCTAGGTCCTCGGCCGAAAGGGTAGAAAGGTAGGCCTTTGTGTGTTGCAAAACGGCCTCATAATAATCCAGTAGGAGCTGCCCGTCTGAGACGGTGAAGGCATCTACCTGGGCCGGGGTCTGTGTATGGCCGGAAGCGTAGTCCTTAGGATCAGGCGGCATCCCGAAACGAGCGTGCCATTTCTCGGCGATCCATGTCTGTTCGCGCCCGGCCAGCGCGGAGAAGTTTTTGTCCTGTACACGTGTGAGATGCCAGACCAGCCATCCGATGGGGGGGTTGGGCCCTGAACGAAGTTCTCGGGGCGTCAAATCCTTCAGGACACTGTGCAGAATATTGTGCACTCTGTCGAAGGCATCAGCGACCACTGCCGGGCTTTCCATAGTTTCACCTCCTGAAAAGAGAATTTGTTTGCCGACTATTTCGGGAATGGCCTTAAGTCGTACGCAGTGTAGCTCGATTTCTGGAGATCCGCAAAGAAGGAAAAAGGAGGATGGGTTCAGCCCTTGCTACCCAACATTTCCGTATGTCTTCAAAGGGTTGTCCATTGAAAGTCTTCCACTGTTTCCTCATTGCGGACACTCAAATTTTTTCCGACACCCTGTCTAAGGTTGACAACCTGGTAAGGACTAAGGCAACTTTTCTTCATGGCAGGCCCGCTGGGATTAGAATACGCGGTAGCATCGCATCATTTCACAGCAGCGTCCAGACGCCTGGCCGGTAACGGGCGAGACATACGATGAATGGAGCATCGGAGATTCCCCTGCGGGTCGCTCGCAATCGCCACCTCGCCGAGGAGTGGGAGCTCGTGCTCGTCGCCGAGGGCCTGTCCCCGAAGGTGTGGCGCACGCACGATGGTTTCGTCCTCGGCGTGCCGGCCGAGGAGGCAGAGAGAGCGGCGACGGCCCTCTCTGCCTACGAGAGTGAGAACCCACCGGAGCCGCAGAAGGGGGACGAGCTGGTCGGGTCGACACACCTGCTTGCGGGGCTTGTCGTTGCAGGGGCTCTCCTTGCATTCTTTTCCGTCACTACCGTGCATAATTCGACGGTGCCTTGGTTCGAACGCGGCAGCGCGGATGTTGAGCGGATCCTTCTCGGTGAGATCTGGCGTACGGTGACTGCCCTTACCCTGCACATGGACCTCGGACATGCGGTGGCCAACGCAATCGCCATTGCCCTTTTCCTAAGCGCTGTGTGTGGCACGCTGGGTCTGGGTCTCGGTTACGCCCTTGTCCTGCTTGCAGGCGCCGTCGGGAATCTGCTAAATGCGCTCTTGCAAGGCTCCCTCCACATCTCAGTAGGAGTCTCCACCTCTGTTTTCGGCGCCGTCGGCGTACTCGGGGGCCTAGGTGTCGCGAGGCGCCGCCGGACGGGTATGCGTGGGCGGCGCGCCTGGCTACCTATTGCCGCCGGTTTTGCCATTCTCGCGATGCTAGGGACTGGGGGACAGCGCGTCGACCTCTGGGCTCACCTCTTGGGTTTCCTGGTTGGCGGTGTCCTGGGCATCCTCGTTGCTTTTGGCGTGCCCCGCCCACCGGGGATCCGCATCCAGTGGGCCCTCGGCAGCGCTGCATTCGCTGTGGTCATCTACTGCTGGACCCTCGCCCTTGGTTGAAAGGAGAGATTTTCTAGGGACAGAGATAAGGTGCTCCATCTCCTTGAAGAGATGATTTTAAAGGCGGCCAGACATAAAAATTCAGAAGGGAAGAAAAAGGGGTCAGGCACCTTTCCGTGCTTGTAAATTTGCTGGCGGAGGCAGAAGGAGCTGAAGCTCTTGACCTGCTTGACGATGGGAAAAAAGTAGTGATAGATTTGGTAAGCATCAACTCCAAAGATTTGCAGTAGGAGAGTTCATCAATACCTGTTCCAGTAAGGGAGGCATCTACTATGGCTGAGCGAGTATGGGATCGTTTTCTTACCGAGCAGGACCGGGCGCATCTGGCCATGAAACCGCCCCGGACAATCGGATTCGGAAAAAAACCTGCGCTGCTTCTCATTGATCTGTACCGTTGGGTTTTTGGAAACAAACCGGAACCCATCTTGGATGCCATCAAGAGCTGGCCTGGGAGCTGCGGACCTGCAGCGTGGAATGCCATCCCTCACATCCAGACCTTGCTCCGAACGGCACGGGAGGCGCGGATTCCCATTATTCATATGACAGGGTTAGCTGAGGCTGGCATTGATGGATGGTCGTTCAGGCGGGATGGCGACCCGAGCCGTTTGACTCCAGAGGCTCAGGAACGTCGAAAACACAAATTCGACATTATTGATGAGGTGGAACCCCTTCCGGGCGAAGCGGTCCTGCGCAAAGCATCTCCAAGCGCCTTCTGGGGGACCCCGTTGGTAGCCCACATGAACCAGTTAGGCATTGACACCGTTATAGCCTGTGGTGAGAGCACCAGCGGCTGTGTACGGGCAAGCGTGGTCGATGGCTGCACGTATCGGTTCCGAATGGTTGTGGTGGAGGAATGTGTTTTTGACCGACACGAGGCGTGCCATGCGATTAATCTTTTCGATATGAATCAAAAGTACGCCGACGTGCTACCGCTGAGCGAAGTGTTAGGGTACCTGCGTTCGTGGCAGGCCGAACGCCCTGTGAGGGGTTAGCCATTTGCCGGTGACGCGAGCGGAGGAAGCGGTCAGGATCTGCGCTGGGACTTACCTTTTGAGGGGCGAAGCGTGAGGGCCGTATCTTTACCTGCAAGTAAGGCAGCATTTTAAAAACGTTGCTTTCGTGATTTTGCAAAGAACTCTTCCCAAAAGCCGGGTATTCGTGTAAATAGTTTCTCTAAGGAGGGGAAACTATGGCTTATACTATTTCCAAGGTAGATGTTTGGGTCGGAACGATTGAGGATCGCCCAGGCGGACTTGCAGATAAGTTGAACGCCTTGGCACGGGCGAAGGCCAACTTGGAGTTCGTTATCGCGCGGCGGGTGCCGGATAAACCCGGCAAAGGGGTGGTCTTTCTAGCTCCGCTCACAAAGGCAGCTCAAACACGGGCGGCTAAAAAGGCAGGCCTGAAAAAGGCAGATGGCATGTATTCCTTGCGCCTGGTGGGACCGGATCGTCCAGGTTTGGGCGCGAAGATCACTCGTGCTCTGGCTGAGGCGGGTATTAACATGCGGGGTTTATCCGCTGCATCTCTTAATCGGCGCAGTGTGGTTTATTTTTCCTTTGATAGCCGTTCCGACGCGACCCAGGCAACCCGAATATTGATGAAAGTCTTGAAGTAAACGGGTCTTACAATCATATAGGTCCGAATAACTGCCTGGCTTGGCACGCAGGAAATTGGTGTCAGCTCAACCAGTTCCATCCGAGCCGTCTCTATCTTTAAGTCTCTGATTTGCTTTTGATAGCAGAGTCAAACAGGCCTACAAAAGCGGACTCGCCAGTTCTAGAAAGTTGATATCGGCTTTTCATATGGATCGATACTGAGGTCCCTATGTCAGAGGGATCACCGCAAGCGGCAACGCAAAATAGGACCCTAAGTGCGCTGCGCCATCGCAACTTTCGCCTTTACTGGTTGGGGCAGCTCGCATCTGTCTTGGCCCAGAATATGGAGTTTGTTGCCCAGAGTTGGTTGGTGCTTCAACTTACCAACTCGCCTCTCTTGCTCGGCCTCACCGGGCTTACCCACGCTATTCCCAGCATCGCCCTAACTCTCCTGGGCGGAGTTATTGCAGACCGCGCCGACCGCAGGCGCATCATAATCGTCACGCAAGGGATCTCGACCTGCCTATTCTTCAGCCTGGCCACTCTAGTCGTCACAGGTACAATTCGTCTATGGCATGTCCTCCTCGTCGCTTTTTTCTCAGGATGCCTAAAAGCTTTCGACAGACCCAGTCGATTGGCCCTTTTGCCTAAGTTGGTTCCGAGGGATGATTTGGCCAACGCCGTGGCCTTGGGAAGTTCCATCTGGCAGTTAAGCCGCTTGGCTGGACCCGCCCTAGCTGGGATGCTGATCTATCTCTTCGGTGTGGGACAGACCTATTACACGTGCTCTCTTGCCTCGCTGGCCGCTTTATCCCTGTGGTACCTGATCCACGTAGAGCAAGACTCCTCCAAGGGCAGCGCGGGGGGGATCGTGGGGCACATGCTGGATGGTCTCAACTTTATTCGACGCAATGAGCTCTTCTACACCTTCATCGCTATGACTTTTTTTAACAGTGTCTTCGGGATGTCATACGTAATTCTGATGCCCATCTTCGCCAGGGATATCCTGCTTGTGGGTTCTCAGGGTTACGGCTTTCTCCAGAGCACATCGGGAGCGGGGGCCTTGGGGGGAACGATTATTGTGGCCTATCTAGCCCGTTCCCGTCAGAAAGGTCGGCAAGCCGTCATCGGGGCTGTCGGCTTTGGAGCCCTTCTTATAGGGTTCGCCTTTTCACCATCGTATTCTTTATCTCTAGGATTGGTCTTTTTCATGGGTCTGACGAGCCAGTTCTATATGACAACGATCAACACTATTCTGCAACTCAATCTGCCCGAGCGACTAAGGGGAAGAGTAATGGGCATCTATGGTCTCACCTGGGACCTGATGCCGGTGGGAGGAGCCATCGCAGGAACCATTGCAGAATTCGCCGGAGCTCCAATTGCCGTTGCTATTGGTGGCTTTTCGGTGCTTACTATGGCGTTATTTGTGCTTTTATTTCTGCCTCGTGTGCAACGGTTGGAACAGGGATGAGTGGGGTCACATCAATCCGGGCTGTTGAAAAAGGCCCATCTGCGGCATTCGTAGTATCTAATACAAACGTATTTAAATTTGTGACATTGAGGCTATTCCGAGGGGAAGGAGACTGAAGGACGAGGGAACCGAACGTGAGGCTTGGCGCAGGCCCGAACGGCAGGAATAATCACCCCCATTTCCCTCGGCCTGAAGGCTCCTTCCACCGAGGAAATGTAAACTTACTTACTGCGTTTGTATTTGTTGACCAGAGACAAAAAACAAGGAACAAGAAACTGATACTGTACGCCTGCGCTCGTCGGTCTCTCTCGCGCCTCGCGACTATCTTAACCTCGACCTTTTTGACCGGCCTGAGAACTGTATTATTCAATACGCTCTTACAATCCTGACGCGTTATTTTATGAAAAAATTCTTCCATAAAGGTCCTTTCTTGATATATTGAGGCCGTGGCCAAAGTCAAAATCATCTACGCCTGTCAGAATTGCGGCTTCCAGTCGCCCAAGTGGCTAGGCAAGTGTCCCGACTGCAATCAGTGGACCACTTTGGTCGAGGAGAGAACCGAGCGCGCTTTGTATCCCCGGGGTGAGGTCGCTCTGGGGACAGAGGAAGATCCATCCCCGATTCCCGAGATCTCAACGGCCGAGGTGGGCAGGGTCCTCTCCGGGATCGGGGAGTTCGACCGTGTCTTGGGCGGAGGCTTGGTCCCCGGATCGGTCATTCTGATCGGCGGGGATCCTGGGATAGGAAAATCAACCCTTCTCCTTCAAGCCTTTGCTGCCTTAAGCCAAAAGGGACTTTCCTGCCTCTATGTTTCCGGCGAGGAGTCACCTAGGCAGATCAAGATGCGCGCAGAGAGGCTCGGTATCACCTCGCCCAACCTCCTGATCCTCAGCGAAACATCTCTGGAGAGGATCATGGAACAGGTCAAGAAGATTAGGCCTTCGGTCCTGGTTATTGATTCGATTCAAACCATCTTTACCTCTTCCCTCCCTTCCGCCCCGGGAAGCGTTGGCCAAGTAAAAGAAAGTTCCGCATCGATCATCGCCCTGACAAAAAAAACCGGCCTCAGCACCTTTTTAATCGGTCATGTAACCAAGGACGGATCGATTGCCGGTCCCAGGATACTCGAGCATATGGTTGATACTGTTCTCTATTTCGAAGGAGAGAGAGGTCATAACTTCCGCATCCTGAGGGCTGTAAAGAACCGGTTTGGTTCCACAAACGAGATCGGGGTGTTCGATATGAAAGAAGAAGGCCTTCGGGAGGTGAGCAATCCCTCGGAGCTTTTTCTCTCGGAAAGACCCCTTCAGATTCCCGGATCCGCGGTCGTTTGCAGCATGGAGGGGACGCGCCCTATTCTGGTGGAACTTCAGGCATTGGTGAGCCCCTCTTTTCTGGCTGTCCCGCGGCGCACCACTATCGGCGTGGATCACAACCGGGTGGCGCTCCTTGTGGCCGTGCTCGAAAAAAAGATGGGAGTGAAGCTCTTTAATCAAGACATCTTCGTCAATGTAGCCGGAGGGGTTCATGTGGACGAGCCGGCGGTCGATCTGGGCATTATTGCTGCGGTCGCTTCAAGCTATCAGGAAAAAGCGGTCGATCCGCACATGATTCTTATCGGCGAGGTCGGTTTGGCCGGGGAGATCCGCGCGATTGCTCAGGCGGAGGCGCGCGTCAAGGAGGCGGGGAAATTGGGATTCAAACGGTGTATCCTTCCCTTGAGCAGCAGTCGCCAGTTAAGTCACGTCAAAAACCCGGAGCTGGTGGGGGTAAGCTCATTAGCAGAGTGTTGGCAGATCCTGTTTTGAGCAAAACATTCACTTCCGACTGTGGTTCGGACCCCACCTTAAGGGGGATCTCCCTTTCTCTCTCTATGATTTAGGACTGTTAAAAACTGGGACGGCATTTATCGGTTGTTCGATACTTGACATATAAAATGTCAATATATAAACATACTTAAAAGTTGTCCCACTCTTTTAGAGAGGCGAAACCCTCAAGGGCTCGATGATCAGGATAAACAGCCGGCTTCTTACCCCCCAAGCGCTACTCTTCGCTGGGGTGGTCCTTATAACTGCCTATCTTACTCTTATTCCCCTATTGATCACCTTTTACGGGAGCTTTCGCACCTCTCCTCCCGGAATTCCTTCCAGCCTGACGTTTTCTAATTATGTCCGGGCCTTTACGAGCGAGAGCCTTTTGGAGGCGATCGGCAACTCGGCCTTCTTTGCCGCCTGTGCGGCGACCCTCTCGCTGATTCTAGGCGGCTTTCTGGCCTGGATTACGGAGCGGACCGACGCCCCGCTCAAGCGCCTTATTTACGCAGCTGCCGCTATGTCGATCATTGCTCCCGGTATTTTGATTATGATCTCCTGGGTTCTTCTCCTAAGTCCCCAGATCGGTTTGCTGAACCTTTGGATCAGGCAAATCCCGGGGCTCGAAACTTTTTCTCTGAACATTTTCAGCATGGGCGGTATCATTTGGGCCTTTGGGAGCGACCATTTTCCTCTGGCATTCCTTCTGATGGCCGCCGGCTTCCGCTCCATGGACCCGGCCCTGGAAGAAGCGGCCTATGTAGCGGGATCGGGCCCTGCAGAGACCCAGCTTCGGATCACCGCGCGTCTGCTTCTCCCCTACAGCCTAGCCGCTTGGATGCTCCTTTTTATTCGAGGGATCGAAACGTTCGAGGCACCAGCTGTCCTGGGCCTCCCGGCGAGGATATTCTTCCTATCCACTGAGATTTACTTCGCGGTAAACACGACGCCCCCCGACTACAACCTGGCCACTACCTATTCAGTCGTTTACCTGCTAGTGGCCTTCGTGGGAATGGGGCTCTATCTGCGCACGACAAGGGTGAGCGAACGCTACGCTACCATCACGGGAAAGGGATACCGGCCCAGAATCTTTCAAATGGGGCGTTGGAGATGGCCACTGGCCGGCCTTGGCCAGATCCTTCTTACTCTCTCCATCTGGCTCCCACTTCTCGTGATTTTGTGGGCTTCGCTTCTACCCTGGTACTCAGCTCCATCAATGAGCGCCTTCGGCCGCATCTCCTTTGAAAACTACCGATGGATCCTGAGTTTCCCTGTTGCCCATAGGGCATTTATCAATAACATCGTCGTGGGCGTTGGCAGCGCCACCTCGGTAGTTCTCCTTACCGCTATTATCGCGTGGATTGTGATTCGAACTCGGATTCCAGGAAGAAAACTTCTGGACGTCCTTGCCTTTGCTCCAATCTGTTTTCCGGGTATCGTCTTTGGGCTTTCTATCCTTTGGCTGTACCTTCTTCTCCCCATTCCCATCTATGGAACGCTTTGGATGCTGTTTTTGGCCTACGTTGGAAAATACACGCCGATCTCCATGCGTGCTTGCTATGCGGGGCTGTCTCAAGTT
>JAPUHZ010000299.1 GCA_027297485.1 Deltaproteobacteria bacterium | reverse complement strand
ACTGGCCGGAACTTGCCGTCGCTCCAAGGGACATCCCAGAACAGGAAATCTGTCAACGCCACAGCGACTTGTGCGAGCGTGCCGGCGAGGGTTGAATTGGAGGTATCATTCATCTGGTCGCTGGTCCCGGCGAAGTCAAGGTGGAGCTCATCTCCTATTTTCTCCATTTTGCAAATGACCTGATAGGGCTTGACGCCGCCCGCCTTTCTATCCCAGGCGGTTCCGAAGACTTTCGAAATCCAGGTGCCTTCAGGGAGACCCTTCAATCTCGCCCGGGCCATTCGCTCTGTGTCCTCGATTACTTTTTCCCCAGCTGCTTTGATGAAATCCAGACCGAACTTCTCCACTAGTTCAAGAAAGCCCCTGGCGCATACGTTATTGGAAGCGATCTGCGACCTGATGTCCTGGCCCACGTACTCCGGATCTCGGCACTGCTGGGTGAGACATCTGAAAGCATCCTCCCGGAACTCACCCTTCTCGACAACCTTGAGGCCCTGGATGCGTATTCCTTCATGGTAGATCTCTGTTGCGACGCCACGAAGGGAGCCTCCGGTATCCGCGGTGTGAATACTTGAGGCGATCCAATGGGTCAACACGCCGCCATAGAAGACGGGCTTGATGATCATCATGTCGTAGGTGTGTGCGCCCGCTATGTAGGGATCATTAAAAAAGACCTGATCCCCGTTGTAAAAGCCGGGGCTCTCTCCGTACCATTCGATAAGTGTCTTGATGGCGTCCGAGGTCGCGGCGGCAAACCGTAAATGCCCGGAGCAGGCCAGGATCATGACTCCCTCGGCCGTATAGAAAGACGCCATACACTCCCCGCCTTGTGATACAATTGGTGAAGCGGTCACCTTCTGAATCGAGGATCTTCCCTCCTCGCCTATAGCCCAAAGGCGGTGCAGAAACATCTCATACTTCACCGGGTCGAGCGAACTATCTGATATTGCTGGTGTGGTACATTTTCCCATTCTTGTTCCTTAGTGTAAGTGTTTCAGTTGAAAGTTTGAGTTGCCCTTCAGCCAAACCTCAGTCATCTTTCTCTTCAATCACCATTGATTGCCGACCTTGTAGGCTGGAAGGTGCTTCTATGCCAACAAATGGTGGACGATCAACCTGTCGACATTGAGATATGAGCAACCTGTTCAAGAAATAATAATTGTTCTGGCATTTCCAGTCCTCCAGTGGAGTCCAGGGCGAAGGTCTTTGGCAAAGGACGAAAAACAAAAACTCGGCACACCCTAGCGATAAAGAATCGCAGAGCACCGCCGGCTTAAGAACCTTCTGTTCATTTCCTCCTCCGCCATCCTCACATTTCACTGGAAGCCTTTCGAAGATCGGGGAGGGTTTTACGAAGGCACCGTTATCAAGTATGAGGAAGGGCTGTCAAGCTAAGGAGAGGCCACTATTCACACCAAGACGTAATCCAACGCCGCTTTAATTGAGCCCTGCCCAGCTTTACGATTTAGTCAAGTCCCCTAGCGCTCGGAGCCGCTACGTGCGCCAACCCTGTTGCGAAAGGTCAACTCGCTGACCCATGGGGTCTTGGACGAACACCTCGGCGAAGCGGCCGTCGCGCGGCAAGTCCTTGGGCCCCTGCCTGGCGCCGTTATTAACGGCAATGTCGCCAGCCTGTTCAAGGTTGTCGACCTGGAAACCGAAATGATTGATCCCTTCAGGACGTCCACGTGCGGGCAGTATGGCCAGATTGATGTAGCCATCCGAAAGGTAAATGGCCTGGATGTCGTCCTCCCGCGTCTGTCCGCGATGTACCTCTTTCATGCCAAAGGTATCCTTGTAGAAATCTGCCAACTCAGAAACGCGCTCGGTCATGAGAGCCACATGACGGATCTTAGCCATAAGCAAATCCTCCCTTGATGAGTTCTTATCCCCCTCACATTATATGAGCCAGGATAGATCGAGCCCCAGTATCTCTCCGCTCAGAATCAGAAGCAAGAATAAGAGATTGAGTATCCTTCTTGTCTTCCTGACGAAATCTTATATGGAACGTTGCGACTTTTATGACTTTTCATTCCAAGAGCTACTGCCAGCGCTCAGCGTCACAACTGCCCCGTCGCGCCGCCAGGTACACTGACTCTGGCCGCACACCCAATGGCCCTGCCAGTTGCCTCCCGCTCCGTCCTAACCACTCCACCCATTGATTCGCTATCTCCTCTCGCACCCGACACAGCTTGGCCTTACGACGAAGTCATGTCTTATGTTGAGCTCAACAAAAACAATGGTTGGCCGACAAGGCCCAGGCATACACATGAAACGCTCCAGCCTTGGCCTGGGCCCGAGACGCACCACAAAGTCGTCGCGCTCTGATTCATCGTGAAAAATGGTTTGCTGCATGATCCCACGGGCCATGACATGATGCAGGACGCACGGAGCATCCAAGCGGGGGCACAAGGCATGAGAATGAATTTAGAATAAGGCCATAAAAGACGCAATGTCCCCTAAGACCGTGATCTACCGGGCTCTGCAACGTGGCAGCACCGCTCGGGTGCAGTGGGAGAGGGTGCTGACGTACGGAAAAGAATATTAGAAAGCAACTTCCCCTTTGATAGACAATCCTGGAAAGCCGGTTCACTGCTCCAATGATTAGTCTTTCTATAATAGGCCCGGTAGTCTTTTTAGAAATTAGGGGAGGGGGTTTGTAAAATGAAATCGGTTAGCTTGGCATCACCCCAATAAGCAAATAAACAAAGGCTGACACCATTACATTTCCCCTCCCGATATAAATCGCTATACTACTAGACATTAATCGTATAGATTCGCCACGTGGGTTTTTTCCTGATTGGCCCGACATTTTTAACTTAACAGGAAGGTTCATTGTCTTTGATTTTCTCTTGCGATGACGTGGTAGAGCAACCCTGGAGCGAACCCACGAATTGAATAAAATAGAATCACCGAACAGGACCTACATATAGGGATTAAGCAGCACCACAGAGTGCTGCTTTCAAAAAAAGGCATTTTCTACAAACTCGCTGTAAACTGGAAAGGGAAAGGGAGTGTGGATATTCATTTAACACTTTACGAAACGCGTGTGCTCGGTTCGTTGATTGAAAAAGAAAAAACAACGCCGGATCAGTATCCTCTTTCGCTCAATGCGCTAACCAGCGCGTGCAACCAGAAGAGCAATCGTGATCCCGTTCTTGAGATCGAGGAAGAGACCGTGCAAGAGACGGTTGATGAACTGGCAAAGAAGCACCTGGTAGTGGAGCAGTCCGGCTTTGGTAGCCGGGTTGTAAAATTAGAGCATCGGATTTGCAATACCGAGGCCAGTAGTTTGAGTCTCACAGAACAGGAGCTTGGGATTATATGTGTCTTATT
>JAPUHZ010000298.1 GCA_027297485.1 Deltaproteobacteria bacterium | reverse complement strand
CCTGGGGGAAGCCCGCCGTGGCAATCTGCGCCATGCCCTCGTTGAGATCGCAGGGCATCGGCTGCACCGTCTCTCGTAGGGGGTGAGGGATCCGGTGCAAGGCCTCGCTGACGACTGCCGTCTTCGTGCCCCTGACGATGGCGACCAGCGCGCCCTGCGGGCCGTGGTACGCCTTGTGCGGAAGGAGGGTATAGAGCGAGCCCTGGCTGATCGTGACCTCATCGAGGCTCAGGTGTGTCCTCACGTTCTCCGGGAACACGAATCACTCGGCCGCCTGGGGGGCCTCCCGCCTTGGGAAGTCGCTGAGAGGCTCGCGGTACTGCCGCACAAACCCCTTGGCATCCAGGAAACTAGCCTCGGCAATCGTGGCCAGCGCCAGGGACTTGTGGACAGCCTCGGGCGTTTCAAAAAGCCGACAACGCCATCTCCAGTGGCGTCCAGGGGGCCGTGAGGGGCATCTCCCGCTTCAGCCGCTCCGGTTCGCCCTCCCCCTGCCAGCACCGGCGGCGGAACGTGAGGGAGGACAGTTCGGCCTCTTACAGGAAAATCAGTGACGGTAATGTCCTGGAAGCCTTTGGACCACACCCGTTGCCCGCGTTGTCCTTCCTCAAGTGGTGGGTGATTCTTCTCTTCCAGTACCAAGGGGATTGCGTGGGCCGTCTTCGTACCGTGCACAAGCTCGAGATACTCCACGGTGCCCTCGGGCAAGAAGAAGGCAAATATCTGGCGCTCATCGGTGGGGTCCATCCTGGCATTCTTTCTCTTCTTTTAGCCTCACTTCTTAGGACCCCTCCACCAAATTTGTCACTGATCCGGCCGAGGACTCTCCCACGCTGTCACACACAATCGCACAAAAAAATTGGGCGGCTCATCTGAGCCGCCCAACCTCTGGCCGGGTTCGAAAATTTCAGTCCTTACCCGGACTGTACCATGACCTACCCGGGTGACAAGAGGACCTCACCCGTGGCCTTCCACCATTAAGGAGTCGGAGGATCATCGGAGCAGGTGAACGCGGCATCTTTGTCCACCATCCCTTCCAGCAGCCAGTCGTTCATAAAGCCGCTTGCGTTTTTCTTGCCATCACCCAGCCGTTTCCCGCAGTCCTCAGGACCATTCATTTCTTGATCCGAGCAGGAAAGATGGAAGACTGATTGCCCAATCTCCGTGTCGGTACCGGCTTCGTAGATTATCCAAAAGACGTCGTTCTTCGATTTCTTCGCTTTTTTCGATTTCTTCGATTTCTTCGATTTCATGGATTTTTTCGATTTCTTCGATTTCACCCAAGCGTACCCACTCACCTCAACCGCGGTACCTATTGAGATATTGTCAAGGTCAAGAAGTTGGACGTCTCCTTTCCTGCCTCCAAAGGCTTTCACCCGAATTGGGTCCGGAGTTCCATCCCAAATCATCGTGAGCGCATCGATTGGCTTAGTGCATGTGAATTCCGCTGCACCACCGACAACAACACCGACATACTCATCGGCATCAAGGGGGCACATTTGCCCACCGTTTTTCGTGGTCCCGCTCACAACCAGGAAGTCGCCAAATTGTAGCCCTGGTCCTAGGTCTTTTGAACAGCTGGTGTGGATATTGATACTCAGCACGCCGTCCACGAAAATGGAAATTTCGGTGCTGAGCGTACCCATATCGTCATTTCCGGAGAAGGTGAACTCCCCATTGGGAGCCACGGTACCACTGAACACAGGGCTTTCGGGTTTCTTCTGCACCACCTCGATCTCTGCAGTGCTTAGACCCACGTACTGAAGCGTCAGTGAAGTAGCTTTGCCAGACCCTGAACGTTTCTGGCAGGGTGTGCAGCCCACGAGCCCAAAGTCGATGGTGGTGTCCTCTGGATTGGCGAACGTAAGCTCCACCATCAAACCATTTGGCCTACTATCGTTTGTCCCATCACCTTGGTCTGGATCTGTCAGCGATAACCCACCAGGAAGCTCGATTTCTACGGTAAATGTTCCGGGACAAGTGATCGCCGAGGTGGTGGTGAACTCGTAGAAACCGTTCGAATCGGTCTGTGCAATGGACACGGTGTTGCCCACAGAATCCTTTAGCATCACGAGGATGCCTGCCTCACCTGGCTCATCGGGACCCTGAATTCCATCGCCATTCAGATCACGCCAGACGAAGTCCGCGATCCTCCCGTCACACGCTGGATTCTCAACCGGAATCCGAAGGGCAGCAACTTCCCATAACAAAGAATTGGCGGATCCGCCAAACGGCTCTGAGAAAAGTTGAACCGTCGTCTTGGTAACTCCAGCGGGAATCGTGATGTCCTCCGTCAAGGCATCCCACGATGCCATATTATTACCATTATGCAAACCGGTTAATTCGTTGACCAAGCTTGCCGTGCCTGTACTATCAAAGGTCCCACCTTCAATGATACCAATTCGATCAGGTCGACTGGGGGTCGTATCACCAACCGAAATCAGGAGTTGGGCAGTTCGGTCTGTATCCGTTGAGTCGTACGTGAACTCGACGGGCACCGTTACTTGAGCGTCTGGTGGGTTTTGGTCGGCACGGCCATACGCAAAATCGAGCCCATCAAATACTTGAACTCGAAAAAATTCCGACTCAGTGTTATCGGTATACATAACCAAAAGGGTCGCCCCGTTTAATCGGAAAAAATTGCTGCCAGTATCCCCATCTTGGATTTCAAACGTATGCGTTCCCGGCCCCTTCGCCGCGACGATACTCGTGGCATCATACAGGTACCCGATATTGTGAACACTACTTGAGTATAACTGCTTTTCCTCCCCAATCACGGTGCCAGTGATGGTCGTGAGCAGTTCGCCAGACGCACCGAATTTCAATGCCTGGTCCAAGTAGGGCTCTGAGTTGATTAGACAAGAATGTGCGACGCCATTAACAGTTGGACACGGAAAGACCCGTCCCGCCCAGTACAAAAAGGCCTTGTTAACGTCCCCATTAATAGTAATCGTCAGTGGTATTGAGCCACCTCCTGTCGTCACGGATGTCAAGTGTTCAAGCCCTACCCCTTCCTGCACAAGAGATAGCCCGGGACCTTGTAAGGTATTATCCGGGACATCCAAATGGAGTGCCAAAGGGGTGGGGAACGCTGTGGAACCAAGAAAAAGAACTGTCAGGCATGTGATGGCCCATAGGACCATGGGCCCGAATCTGTTGGTGTTCATGGTACCTCCTCCTTAGTGTGATCATTTGAATTGACCCCAGAGGTAAGGCTGGGGAGTCCAGTGGTTGTGACAAAATGATCAGCAAGGATAGTGCCAGGCTGATTTTCCCCATTTGGCAAGTGTCTGTACTTTTCAGGCTGTTGAGGTTGATGGACGCTCCGTTTTCTTCTGTGGAAGAGGGGTGGTGGATCCTCACATCGGGCGGGGCGAAAACTGTAAAAACTTTTTCCAAGGAAAGAGGCCTTGTTCCGGCTCATGCAGGGAAAGAGAAGGTTTTTCAAGGCCTTAAGACCGATTCTCGAATTGTCAAAAAAAATAACGGTACAGGGGTGTGTAATAAGTCCCTGTCCTTTCCCGTTCTTGATGAGCCCTGCGATGACCTCAGGACAGGCCCTTCGACACGCTCAGGGCAAAGGTCTGTGTGAAGCATGACACGAGGAGGGTTCGATGCGAGGGAGGGACAGGTGCCTCACGCGGCTACCACGACGAGGGTTCCCGGTGCGCAGGATCAGGGAGGGGCATGCCCGGCAGATTGAACTTGCTATTCCCCGTAGCTTGCTGCGGGGATCTTTATTAAGGTCTAACAGGATGTTGAAAAAGTCCGCCAGCTTTGTTCAAGCGGCGCTTGGAGGCTCGACGTACCGAACAGAGTACGGCGGGCCTTCGTCTCCTCGCTTGCTGCGGCCGCGCTGGACAGCCTTGTTGACCGTCCTGCGGGCTGTTCTGATGCCGTCCCTGAACTCCTAGAGTGCGGTGTTGCCCCTGTGCCAAACGGGTTTTTCACCAACCTGCTACAGGCACGTCCGAGTCGGTCAGCTCGATGAGTTTCGCGTCCAAACAATTAAACGAGCCGTCCCCGGGTCCAGAGGCAAATTCGACGAAACAACCCTCTTCGAACTCCACTACAATCATATATTCACCACTCTTATCAGCATTACTGTTGAATTCAAACTTGAATTTTCCATCTTTGCCGGATTGGATCTCGCGGTCCTTGAGGGGACCTCTAAAATCTAAAGGGGGCATAGCCGATAAATCAGGAATAACCAAGGGTGGTGAAGTCTCTGTATCAAAGATAGTCTTCTTCCCCAGCTTGATTTTCTTCTGGTTCCCATTGCCTGCTGGCCATGTCAGAGTAATTTGGTTAATCGTCACCTTGGCGGAGCCATTGAATACCTTCCATTCCACCTTCTTCTTATCGATCTTGAGCGTATTCTTTCCATCGACGTCACACTCCTTCCCAGGACCACCACCACCGAGTGGCACATGACTGGCCCCAGCTTTTCCGTGGTCCCGCTTACGACCAGGAAGTCCCCAGAGATGCTCCCTGGACCTAGGAGGCTGTCCGAGATTAGATTGATCTACTACGGTTGCGCCGGATTTGGCCAGATTCTCCGATCCTTTTGTTAAATAGGCCCCACTATTCACCTCAAACGATCGAAAAATCTGTCTC
>JAPUHZ010000297.1 GCA_027297485.1 Deltaproteobacteria bacterium | reverse complement strand
TCGCTGGTCTCTCTTTGTTCCCCTCGATTAAAGGAACCGAAAAGAGCAATCCCCTTAACCTTAAAACGGGCCAAGATTTCAGGCTTGAGGGCGCTTAGCTGCTTTAAGACTTCTTCTTTTCCGTCCATTTTTTCACCACCGAATGAGCTGTATTCTGCCAGAAACGCTGAGAGTTGTCATTAGGACCCCACACAAGGAGGAGAGATTTATTTTCCGGCATTCTCAATAGAAAAATTAGGTGTTGTAGCCACTGCGACCAGAAGTCACACCTCCATCTTGCGGAGAGGCTCTCCTGTTATATTTCGACCATTGTTAATCATCAGTACAGCCTATTTTCGATGAAAGGACTCTAACCCAACAGGCTGTCTAGTCAACTTTAACCATTGCGGTGAGAAACATTGCGGTAGGCTCAAGGCCTTACCCTCTCCGTTTCACCATCGCAAAATAGTTACAGAATTTGAACGCCGACGATGAGTGAGCACTCGCCGTTACTTAGACGTCAATTTGTGTACCGTAGAGGGCAACTTCGACATCTGAATCAAAGAGGGCAGGAGTTATCTGGGTTCTGCCAAAACTTAAGGATCGTCAAGGAAGCAAGCCAGACCCCGCATCGTTCCTCATAGGCGTCTCCTACAGCCTCACTCGGTCAAGCAGCTTCATGAAGTTCCGCTTGGGCTTGTGCGCCGCGCGGACTTCGTCCATGTAATTTGTGAACTCGGCTTTCCGCCCGAGCCGAACCATCAACTCGCCCACCTTTCGCAGAAGACCGATGGCCTGCCGGTATGCCTCGTTGTTCTTCTGGTTGAGCGTGGGCTCGATCTGGCGCTGGTAGATCGGAAGCGCATCTTCGGGATGCTCTTTCTCCCGCTTGGCGGCGAGTTCTAGCCACAGCTTGTTCGAGCAGCCGCCCTCTTGCGCCTCACGTCAAGCGGCCTCCACGTCTTTCTCCCAGAGGAAGATCCGAACCAGTTCTGAATGGTCCGCCTTGCGATACCAGGCCCACCGATCCTTCTGACGCTCGTGCTTTGCCCCGGCGATGTGCTCACGCAGGTACTCGAGCGCCTTCTCCCGCCATGGTTTCCACTGGCGGAGCCGTTCAGCGTGTGCCTTCAGCTTCTGGCACTGTTCGAGACTCGGCGATTCGCTGAACTCGGCCCAGATCAGTGCCATTGCCTCGTCGTGGCGTTTGCGGCGGTGATACTCCTCGGCCAGGAACTCCCGCAGCCGCGAGTCGGTCCGTTTGGGGAAGGCCTTAACTCCGTGCTCCGCCCAATCCAGCGCCAGGTCGTGTCTCCGGGCCTTCTTGTACGTCTCGGCTATTTGGAGATAGTAGTAGGTTGAGGAAAGGTCACGCTTCTTGATGGCGACGACCGCCTCCACATTGCCCGTCTGCTGGGCGAGCGTCTCCATGATGTGCGTGATCCGAAACCGCTTCCCGTACTTCTCCGGGTCATCGCGCCCAGGACCAAGCGCGGGTACCTTGGCCCATTCCGCCTCCGCCAGCTTCCGATAAACGGCCAGCCCCTTGTTGCCGAGGACGTCCGCGTAGGTCTCTGCAGCGCCGTAGAACGTGTCGTAGTCCGCACGCAACTCCCACTCGAAGAGCCGCTGGGTCAGTGCTTCCGGGTCGGGTTTGGCTTTCTTGCATGCCTTATAATGGAGATCCTGGAGCCGCTCGAGGATACCGCCCATGTACCCGTCCGAGTCATCGACCGATCCCATGGCCTCCTCGACGGCTTCGAGAGCGTGCTCCGCGAGATCGATGACCTCCGCCGGATGTCCATCTTTCAGGAGCTCTTCCACGGAATCGATCGTCTCTTCGATCCCGCGGGCATAGTGGTAGACGCTTCGATAGTCCACGAATCCGCCAGGTTTCACGGCCTCATCGATGGCCCGCCGATAGGTGGCGACGTCGAACCCCCTTGGGCCTTTTTTCGCTGCCTTCAGGAACAGGCGTTGGCGCAGGCGGTCATCCTCCATCGCTCCGTCCACGAGCATGTCCACCAGCGCGTTCTTGTCCTCTCCCAAGAGATAGGTGCGGACGTCGTCCATGGTCATAGCCGGGGGCGCCTGGCTCTTTCCCGACAGCTTTAGTTGCCCACCTTCAAGCCATGTCAGTCCCACGGCCACACAATGCTTGCAGAACTCACCATCCTCCCCCACGGGGCAGGTACACGAGTATTCCAGTTCTCCCTTGTCAATCCACAGCTTGACCCGATAAGGCCGGGTTCCTTGCACGTTTGCCGTGATCGTCCCCTTGTGCTCGGCTATGGCCCCAACCTGTCTATTGCCGAAGTAGTCCTCGCCGCGTTCGAACGACCGCGAGCCCGCCATTCGGCGGAGAGCCCGGCGGTCAAGGAGGGTCGCAAAAGGCGAATATGCTTTCACGGAACGATCTCTACTGGCCATCGATCTGTATCTTCAAGAAAAGACTCCCGACCCCTTTTCCCCGGTTGCGATCAGAGCGTCATTAGGCAGATTCACCGCGTTATAGACCTTACTACTCCACAAGAAACGACATAGGACTCAACTGCTTATCCCATTTCTGACCTGCGATCTTTTGTCAGCTCCTCAACTGTAAGGTCTATGGCCTCCTCCGGCAGATCTACGTTTCCTCTCCCTGTGGGAGAGGATCAAGGTGAGGGTGAATTGTTGAACAATTCATAAAAGCAATTCGCCGTCTCCCACTTGAGCTCGGCAAACAGATCGATTACAGGCTGCTCAACGAGGCTATTTTCCGTAAAGCCGCTCATTTTGTTCGCCCACCGTTTAGCTGATTAGAGACAGCCGCCGTTTCTAGCTATACTTTACGCCAGAATGTATCGTCCCGATTTCTTTGTGCCCACCCGTCGAATCAGTCCTGCTTTGATCAAAGGCTTTAAAATGTCCATGGCTCCCTGTCGCGAGACGCCAAGACTTTCCCAAATCTGCCGCGGGGTTAAATTCGTGTGATCCCGAAGCATGTTGAGAAGCTTTTCTTGTTTTGGTCGCAAGACGATTTTCTTGGCCCCGCCCTCCGCCATAAACCGCTGCAACCGGGTCCACACCTTTTCAAGCGTGACCTGGAGTCCCTCCGCAGCATACTCCAGCCAGCCCGTGAGATCCCCTCCCTGCATTCTCACGGCCTCCAATGCGTCATAGTAGCGAGGCCGGTTCTGCCAGTAAAACTCATCGACGGAGAAGATGTGATGGGTGTCAAACCCCCGCCGGTAAAGTTCCGATAAGGCCAGCGTGCGACCGGTGCGGCCATTACCATCGGCGAACGGGTGAATCTCCTCGAAGCGGTAGTGTATGATCGCCGACGAGACGACGGGAGACCACTGGAGAGCCTCACGGTTCCACCAATCCAGCAATTCAGCCATAAGACCGGAGAGCTGTTCCGGCGGCGGGGGAATGTAACGCCCGACCTTAACCGGGATCTCGCGGTAGCGTCCAGCCTTTCCCTGTTCCATCACCTCTTCGCCTATGATCGCGTGAAGGTTGAGCACGTCATTATGAGATATGAGCTTTTTAGACGCGCGCTTTTCGATAAACCTGAGCCCGGCAAGATAATTGAGCACTTCTCTCTGCGCGCGCTCGGTCGGAGCCGTAAGCGACCTTCCTTCCTCAAGCGCACGCACCTGCTCCAGGGTCAAGGGATTGCCTTCAATGGCGGTCGAACTGTGGGTATTGCGAACCCGGGTGTCCTTTTGGAGCGCGGGAATCCACGCGACCTGAACCGTCGCGGAAAGAACCTTCTCCCTCAGCGCTGCGATCTTTTCGATAAGCCCTAATAATTGTGATGTAATGGTGAAAACGGGCTGATAGACCATGGACCAAGATTATAGATTAGTCAAGTATAAGTCAAGTTATCAGTCAAGCGAGAAACTCATCAACCCCCGGTCTTTCGTCAACTCCTCGACCGCAAGGCTCACCGCCTCCTCCGGCAGGTCAGGATTCAGCTTCCTTAAAGCGGGCCACAACCTCAGCTCAAGGATTACGTCGTAGCTCGTCTCTCACCCAAGCGTGCCCGCCAGCGCGAAGGTCTCATATAAGCAAATCGTTGTCTCCCAGCGTAGTTGGGAGAATAGGGCGATCGCTGGTTGCTCGACAAGGCTGTCTTCAGTAAAGCCGAGTGAAGGTCGCAGAGATTGATAAGAGTGTTATGTTTGACCCCGAACGTACCTCAAGGTCCACCTCGTGACACCGGCGTAGAAATTGGCGGGCCTTGTCTTGTAGATCAGCTTCGTCCCGCGGGTTGCCTGCCCGGACGGGAGCGTTGGAATTCCAATTTCGGGGGTCCTCCGGTGTTTGCACCTGAAGATCACATTTATAGAAGCGTGCGTACTCAGAGGCCTTGGCAGTGGCCGCAGCGTTAAATACGTCCCGAAATCCGCAAATGCGTAATCCATCGACAATCCATCGACGATTCAGCGTAATCCATCGATTCGCTAGGAGTGGAAATACAGCCCGGCTACGCGACTTAAGCCAGGGCATTCTATGTGCCAAGGCCATCGATAATCCATCGACAGAACTACAGAAACCATCGACAGGTATTCTGAGACTTCATCCAAATCATCAACTAATCATCAACCGGTTTCCCGTAATCGTAATCTCCGCCGCTTGGAATCTATCACCAATCCATCACCAAAATCCCGAAAACTATCACCGAGCGAGCAGCCAGCCTAACGTTCGATTTCTGGAATCATCCGATAATCATCCGATTGAGCCGAAAAATCATCCGACCGAATCCGCGAATCTACCGACAATCGCCCGACGAAATCCTAGAATTGACCGACCCAGCAGTCGCCGATTTGCTGAAGTCGA
>JAPUHZ010000296.1 GCA_027297485.1 Deltaproteobacteria bacterium | reverse complement strand
GTGTTTGGCGAACTCGAGATACACATCTCCCGAGCGATAGGCTGACTGCATTTTCTGGTCTTGCGATAAGGCAGCCGCGACTCCATACTCTTGCTGGGTATAGTCGACATATGCCACGGCAAAGTCGGGGGGGGGCTGTATGTAGCTTCTCAGCCAGGCGGGGTTCCCAAAAATATTTTTTGAGGTACTTGGCTGGTTCCGACTCGTTTTGGACCCGAACGGAGAAATGAGCACTCGGTTTCGTCCATCGCGTCCAATGGTGACACCATTGGTACGAAGTTGGGACAATCCCGCTCGCAAGCTACGGAGTTCCCGAATCTCCGGATACACATGTTCCAGATCTCGGAAGGTTTCATCGCTGGTGCTTGGCTTCCCAGTGGGAGTCCGAGGCCAATTGATCCCACGACTCTTCAACCAGTAGTCAAATTTCGCGAGGTTGAAGGTCGTGCCGTCATACACACCATAGTTAGTGTCGACCGTCTCGATTAAGGATTGACGGATTGTTCCCCACCTGGAACATTCTTCGTTCCGGGAGTGCACATTCATCGGTACCCCCACGGCTTCAATCCGGGCGACATCGCACAACGACTGTCCTCTGAGAAGCGCTCGGCCAAAGTCGTTTCCCTTGATGTTTTTCATAATCAGAGGGAGCAATTGCACCAAACAACGCACGTCCTGTTCGCAGTAATCCAGGAGATCGCGTCGCTCGCTGTCTGTGTAAGGTCCACCGCGTTGAGCAAGCTCGCGCATGGCTTTTTTCTCTTGCGCCAACATGCTGTCCAGCCCAAAGTGCTGCATGGCTTCCAGAAGTTTGGGCTTGCTGTGACGGACCTTGCCGTTCCGGAGGTTGGAGAATTCGACATAGAGATCAAGGATGCGTTGAGGGAAGGCCCAACTCAGGACCAAGTGGCATCCCAGCTCAGCCGTGGCGAACCAGCTGACCCACAGGGCTGAGTCATCAACGGGAAAGGGAGGAGCCTTGTGCTCACGTAGCTCCTCCACAAACCATCGGATCAGTCGCCCGGTTGTCATCTCGATCGCCACCATACAGCAGGGCTCAGGGCATTCACCTTCCGGTTGAGAAAACTCAAAATCCCAACAAAAAACATGCCGAAAATTGTCCAACGCTCCTGGAGTCATGGTGCCAATCCCCGCAAGCGTTTGAGAACGGAGTGATCATCGTTCTCAATGGTCGTGTGCTTGAAGGCGATCGGGAGGAGGTCTGCCATCATCAGGTCCGGCCAGTCTGGTTCTCTCAGATCGCCTTCCTGGCTTTCCGCTTCGCGCATGCCCAATTCCTGATTGGGTGTCATAACAATCCATTCGTCCATGGCTCGCTGAACTAAGGCGTGATCGGTTTCCCACCAGCTGTTGTTCTTGCCGTCGAGTCCGATCAGCCGAACCGGCAACAAAAAACTGTTCCCCTTTGGGTCAATACAGTGATAGAGCGTCCATGGCGTGACCCATTTGAAATATTTCTGAACGATTGCGGGGACCGGTAGATACCACCGGCCTTCCAGTTTAATGTATATAAGGTTGACATCAAGACGGTTCTGCTCGGAGGGATGAGCACGGAAATAGGTCTGATTATCCGGTTTTCTCACCGCGACGCTCGGGGCCTTGGTCCCTTTCGGCGTTGCATACACGTCCTCGGTTTTGAGCCTGAGCGCCTCGACGTCGTACGTAAACCTTTGGTTGGGAGTTGGACAGCCCTCCGAGTTTTTCTCGGTCTTTCCCGATTCGGGCAAATCTGTTTGGCTGTTTTCTGACGGATTTTGTTTCATAAAAACTCCTTTTCCAGGCATCAGGCCTGAGGTTAGTTATTGGGGGACAATACCCCCCGCGTTGACCATACCGTTTTGACTGCTTCGTCAGACGTGGTCCACGTAGTCACATCCGTTGTTGAGGCGCGCCGTTCGGGCCGCTGGGTGTGGTAGATAACTTTTGTCGGATTCTTATCGTGTGCTTCCAAATGCCAGATCACCAATTGCCGCCGAGCACAACGTTCTTGCGAGATAGGTTTTGGGGTAAATTTCATAGTTGCTTTTATGTGGTATTCAGCCATCGCTCGACCTTCATTAAGGAGGAGTGGCAAATGAAAATTTTGGGGTGCGTTCAGGTCTCAGTCTTACGGCTTGAATCAATTTTCCCCTGAATCCATGCCTGAATTTCTTCCTCGATCCAGCCCACTGTCCGCCCGCCCAAATTCACGGCCTTGGGAAACGCACCCTCCCCAATCCGCTTGTATAAAGTGCTGCGGGAAAGGCCGGTGGTTGCCTTAACAGCGGGCAGTCGTAATATGTTATGCGCCATCTTTGAACCCCTCAAATCGTTAAGGAACCTATTGAGAATCAGGATAAGTGTCTTGTAGCTCAACACTTACTCGACGTCCAACAACTGAAAGTTTTCCCTGAGTTGTTCTGAGCGACTCAATAACTACTCTGTGAAGGAGGCAAGACAGATGCGAGACTTGGGAGATCGGGCCAAAAAAACAGAAGGGAATTACCTTGTGGAAAAGAAAGAGAGGAATTTCTACCGACGCTGCTCTTTTACATCATCCTCGTCTTGACGTATTGGAATGGTAGTAAAACATCCTGGAATTGGTATCCGTACAACAGGTGAGCCAGGCTGCCATTCGATACTTTTTTGAACTTGCCGTTTAAGATCCGGCAAATCCTTGAATTCTGAATTTTCCGTTATATGAAAGGGCAGCAAATTAGAGGGGAATTGGACCAAAAAATATATTTTGGCAATCGCCGGCGCGTCTGGACCAGCCCAATCAGGTCCTGGGAAATCATTTTCCTCATTATCTTTACTCTCCTTTTCATAAGAGTCGTCAGCAAATTCCAAGGCGTTTTTATATTCTTTCCACTTCACGTTCGTTGTGATATACGTTTGAATAGAATTTGGAGTTAATCGTTCGTTAGAACCATTATAAACTGTGGCGGCGAGAGGGCATGCATCCTCTAGAGATATCTTGAAATATTTCTGTAAATAGTAAACGTGTTCAATATAGATCCAATCCCTTTCTTTGCGCTCTTGTTGTTTAATGTATTTTCTAGTCCCGTGCCTACCGACAATATTCAAGCATTTGTCGAGGGAAAGCTCACCTTTGTTTACCAGGAAGGTCTGGGAACTTGAGGCCAGTTTGGCAAGAACATCAGATGGGGGGTACACCCCGAGCTTGTGCGAAAGAACAAGGCATTGTAAGAGATTGATGGGGTTTTGATCTGTTCGGTAACGCCAATTGGCGTCACTAAGCTTCAAGAGGTCCGCAAGGGCCTTTAGTTCTTTTGGGAATTCCTCCATGAAAGCTTCCATATCACCTTGAGTGAAATCCTTTGGGTATCGAACCAGGGGATAATCACGATACGGGAAGGTGACTGGCTTCAGTTGGCCCTTCTTTTTTGCCTTCGTCGTCTTCTGGGGATTATGGCTTTTGGCGGATAGCTTGGAAGGAATTTGAGGTGTGGAAGGGGTCGGAGATTCCTTTCGTTTGGGCGATGGCATTGTGTCTCCTTGGGGATTGTTCGAAAAGTAGGGAGGTCTATTGCTAGAAGCCATCACTGGGTTTCGTTCCCAAGAGGCTCTTCATATTCGCTCAGACACGTTGCCTAATGGGAATGACCTCCGCCCCGGCTTTCAATTTGTCGAGATAATCCGCCCACGTCTGCATCATCTTCCTTCGCTCAGATAGGTGGGCCGTGCGGTTATAGGCACGTCCGTTAGGGTCGCGCACCGCGTGCGCTAACTGGTGTTCGATGTAATCAGGCCGGAACTCCAGCACTTCATCCAGTATCGTCCGTGCCATTGCCCGAAAGCCGTGGCCGCTCATCTCTTCTTTGCTGATACCCATGCGCCGCATGGCGGCAAGAATGGCGTTATCGCTCATAGGTCGGGCCACACTACGCGCACTTGGGAAGACGTAGCGCCCACGCCCGGTTAGGGGGTACAGTTCACGCAGAATTTCTACAGCCTGGGAAGAGAGGGGAACAATATGCGGAGTGTCGGTCTTGGTGACCATGTACCGCCACTCCGCGGCCTCCAGGTCGATATCTGCCCATTGGGCATGGCGCAATTCACCCGGACGTACAAAGACTAAGGGAGCGAGACGAAGAGCACAGCGCACTGTCAGGGTGCCTTCGTAGCCATCCAAGGCTCTGAGCACTTCGGCTACTTGTTTTGGTTCGGTAACCGATGCGAAGTGTACGGTTTTACCAGCCGGTAGCGCCCCCCGTAGATCGTAGGTAATATCACGCTCAGCCCGGCCCGTGGCTACCGCATAACGGAGCACCTGTCCACAGCTACCCAAGACACGGTGCGCCGTTTCTAAGGCTCCTCGCCCTTCAATCCTGCGAACAACTCCCAGTAATTGCGGAGCGGTGAGGTCGGCAATCGGTTTTCCCCCAATCCAGGGAAAGATATCACGCTCCAACCGACGAATGATCCGATCTGCATGACTGTCCACCCAATTTGGTTTGCATTTGCCAAACCATTCTCGAGCGACCACTTCAAAGTTATTAGCCGCATGTTCTTCCTTGGCCGCTCTCTTCGCTTGACGATGTTCACTAGGATCGATCCCATTGGCCAGCAACTTACGGTTGGCGTCTCGCCGCTCACGAGCCTCTTTCAAGGAGATGTTGGGATAGACCCCGAGGGAAAGCCCCCTCTCCTTGCCGCCGAACCGATATTTGAGTCGCCACCATTTACCTCCGCTGGGAGCCAGGACCAGATACAGCCCCCCCTGATCGAACAGCTTCTGGGTTTTGAGGGCTGGCTTGGCGTTCCG
>JAPUHZ010000295.1 GCA_027297485.1 Deltaproteobacteria bacterium | reverse complement strand
CTGGCGTGGCAGTGACGGCGTGAGGGTGAGAAAATCTTTCCGTTTAATAGCCGATGCCGAGCGACATCTGAGGCAGATCAAAGATTCTGTGGAGTCTGGGGCCTACGTTACACCCAAGACTATTCCGATGTTCCACCAGGTCGCCGAGGAGTGGTTCAAGGAAAAGACTTTGGGGGTTGGATGCAAGAGAGCACCAAGGCCAGTTACGCTCCAGGGATGGCGAATTCATCTGGACAGGCATTTACTCCCGCACCTGGGAGAAAAGCGCCTGGATGCGATAAGCGAGAGGACAATGGCGAGAGTGAGGGACGTACTTGTAGAATCTGGCTTGGGTGCTAAGACCATTAACAAGGTCTTAGTAACGGCAGCGTCTGTTTTCAGACTTGCGGTGAAGCGTAGATATTGCCACCGGAACTCAGCGGCTGAGACGGACCGGCTCGGTCTTGCGGATATCGAGATAACGGAGGAGTCAGGTTCCCAGCGGAACGGATTCGTATCAGAGAGCGATGTGCTTGCACCAGAGGAAATGAAGAGCTTGGCAAAACAGTGTGCGGAAGACCTCTATGGGACGTTGATTTTAACAGGACTCCTTACGGGTGCACGGCATGATGAATTGCTAGCGTTGAAATGGCCGTCTGTTGAGCTTGATGCGGGAAAGATTTGGATTCGGGAATCCCTCACATGGGCGAGGCTCAAGGGGGAGGAGTTCACCGAGCGGTGGCGCTTCTATCCGCCGAAGACTAGGGCCGGACAGAGATGCATACCGATACCTCCCGAGATCGTCTCCCGGCTCAAAGCTTGGAAGCTAAAATGCCCTCCCACGAAACTAGACCTTGTTTTTCCAGGACCGGACGGGAACCCCATGCGAAGGCACCATAGCCTCAGGGTCGGACTCCACCCGCTGCTCCGGCGGGCGGGGCTAAGGCAGGTGCATTTCCATTCGCTCCGGCATTCGTTCGCCTCCGCGATGATACTGGCAGGGTCACCGATCACAGAGGTTGCAGGAGTCTTAGGGCATTCTTCGCCGCAGACGACGTTGAGCATCTACTCGCATTGGTTCCAGTCAGTTCAAACCTCTTCGGTGTCTAAACTGGCAGCTAACATCTTGGAAGGGGAAGAGGAAAAGAGGCAGGTTTCAGGCGGGTGAAAAATCTCGTGGACACTTTATGGACACTTTGGTGATTGGAAATGAGAGTGATAAGATGATAGGAGCTATAAGCAGTTGAAATTATTGGTGCGAAAGGGGGGAATCGAACCCCCACGGGTGTTAACCCACAGGATCCTGAATCCTGCGCGTCTACCATGTTCCGCCACTTTCGCGCCGAAGGTAAAGCGTCTTTTTCCTTTCTATCTTACTTGAGGTTCGTATCTTGTCAAGGTAATAACTGAACATTATTGAAACAGCGATGAGTAAGATCCTCCTTATTGAACCCCATAAAATCTTGCAGCGGGCCATCTCTCTGTCTCTCTCACCTGGACACGAGGTTCATGTGGAAGAGAGTCTCAGTGCGTCGGGAGTTGGGTCTCTGAAGGAATATGACCTTCTCATTGTGGATGGGGCTGCATTGCGGGAGAACGATCAATTAACCCCAGAAGTCGTCCGTGCCATTCAAGACTGTAGGACCCCTACTCTGTGGCTGGAAGGGGAGGAGTCCTCCGGTTTTCCCAAACGCGACAAGCTTTTGATTATGAGAAAGCCCATCGAGAAGGAGGCTTTCCAATCGGCCCTGGACGGTTTTCTTTCCTCTCAGATTACCCCTAAAGAAAGGGCCGACTCTCTTGGTGACGGGAGCGCTAGTCCCGACAAACGCAAGGGGGGGGTCAAGAAGCGGAGTGCTGAGCCATCACAGCAAGCTGACTTCGGGTTCATTGATCTCGTGGATGTAGTGGAAGAGCAGCCCCCACCGAGACAGGGAAAAAAAGCTCCGAGGAAACCAAAATAGATTCATGCCCAGGCAGTTGGATAAGGCTTATTCCCACAGAGGTGTTGAGGGGAAGTGGTACACGCACTGGTCCGATTCGGGCTGTTTCAGCCCGTCTGAGTCGACCGGCCGCCATTTTTCCATGGTTATCCCCCCGCCCAACGTTACCGGATCGTTGCACATGGGACATGCCCTCAACAACACTCTTCAAGACATTATCTGTCGCTATAAAAGGATGGATGGTTACAGGGTCCTCTGGGTTCCGGGCACAGACCATGCAGGTATTGCGACTCAGAACGTGGTGGAGCGGCAACTTGAGGAGCAGGGACTGAGTCGAGCCCAGCTGGGACGGGAGAGCTTTATTAAACGAGTCTGGGCTTGGCGCGCAGAGGCAGGAGGCGCCATCCTCCACCAACTGAAGGCGCTGGGGGTTTCCTGCGACTGGAGTCGTGAGCGCTTCACCATGGACAAGGGGCTTTGCGTGGCAGTGCGGGAGGCCTTTGTCCGTCTCTGGCAAGACGGGCTCTTGTATCGGGCCGAACGGTTAATTAACTGGTGCCCGCGCTGTAGGACGGCGCTGGCCGATATCGAAGTGGTCCACGAAGAGATCAATGGGCACCTGTGGCATATTCGCTATCCCTTGGTAGATGATCCTTCGCAAAGTCTGATAGTAGCAACGACCCGGCCTGAAACCATGCTTGGGGATACGGCAGTGGCAGTCCATCCAGAGGACAAGCGCTATCTGCGCTTCATTGGCAGGAGAGTTTGCCTGCCCATCGTCGGGTGTGAGATTCCTGTTATCGCTGATTTTTTTGTAGACCGAGAGTTTGGGACCGGGGCCCTCAAAATTACTCCCGGGCATGATTTTAATGACTTTGAGATTGGCGAAAAACATGGTCTCAAGATGGTCACTATTTTTGATCAGCAGGCCCGAATCAACCCATCAGCCTTCATGAGCGAAACGGGTGAGGAGCCGGCGTGGCTAAAGCGCTACAGATTCCAAGATCGGTCTGAAGCTAGGCGGCTCGTAGTGGAGGAACTTAAAGAGAGGGGGCTTCTGGAAAAAGTTGAGCCCTATCGCCATGCCTTGGGTCGATGCTACCGCTGTCATACGGTGATCGAGCCTTATCTTACACCCCAGTGGTTTGTCAAAATAAAACCATTGGCCGAGCCGGCCATCCAGGCGGTGCGGGAAGGAAAGATCAAAATCATTCCGGAGGGATGGGAAAATTCTTATTTTGCCTGGATGGACAACATCAAGGATTGGTGTGTTTCACGCCAGATCTGGTGGGGTCATCAGATCCCGGCCTGGTACTGTAGGAACTGCGATGCGGATCATATCCTTGAGACAGGTCATGGCGACTTCATCCTTTCCCGCGAGGCCGGACCCATCGTCCAGCGTGAAGCCCCAAGCCGCTGTCTAAAGTGTGGCGGCAGCGCGTTTCTCCAAGACCCGGATGTCCTCGATACTTGGTTTTCTTCTGCCCTGTGGCCTTTCTCTACCCTGGGATGGCCGGAAAAAACCGATGATCTGAAGAGCTTTTATCCGACGTCTGTGCTCGTCACCGGTTTCGATATCCTCTTTTTCTGGGTGGCCCGGATGATCATGCTGGGTCTTAAGTTCATGGGAGATGTCCCTTTCCGGGATGTTTACATCCATGCCCTGGTGCGGGATCAAGAGGGGCAGAAGATGTCGAAGTCCAGAGGCAATGTCATCGATCCGCTAGATGTCATAAGCCGGCATGGGACAGACGCCTTTCGCTTCACGTTGGCCTCCCTGGCCGCTATGGGGCGGGATGTGAGGCTGTCAGAGGAGAGGATCACTGGGTACCAGAACTTTGTCAACAAACTCTGGAATGCTGCACGGTTTGTGCTGATGAATATCAGTGAGGAGGCACAAGCAAAAAGGCAGGTTTCCTTTGACGACTTAAAGGTTTTACAGGGAGAGAACCTTAACGTTGCGGATCGCTGGATCTTGTCGCGCTTGGCGTCCACCGTTGATGAGGCCAGGAAGGCCATCGATTTGTACCGTTTTAACGATTTTGCGCACCATCTCTACCAATTCACCTGGCACGAGTTTTGTGATTGGTACATCGAGATGAGCAAGCTCTCACTTAATGGAACTCTCGGCGATAATCCGATAAAGACTCAGAGGGTTCTAGCTGGAGTTCTGGAAAATATTCTTCTCTTGCTCCACCCACTGATGCCGTTCGTAACCGAGGAGATATGGCAGGTTCTAAGGAGAGGGGAGGGGAGCATTATGATGCAGCGCTATCCTCAAGTGGATCGCGGACGGATCCAACCAGAGACGGAGGAAAGGGTAGAATTTTTGACGGTGGTTATCCGGGCCATAAGGAACTTACGCACGGAGATGAACTGTCCTCCGTCCAGGGAGGTGAGGGTGATCCTCTTCGGCACAGAGCAAAATCTCGACTTTCTCAGATCGCAAGAAGCTTATCTCCGTGTCCTTGCGCGTACGGGTTCGGTGGAATATTTAACTACTGGGGAGAGGCCGAAGGGTGCGGCGACGGCCGTCGTGAAGGCGACGGAAGTCTATCTCCCCCTGGGTGACATGATCAACGTGCATGAAGAGAAGAGACGACTTACAAAGGAGGTCAGTAAAGTGGAGACGGAGTTGGCTCGTATTCAGGAGAAGCTCGACAATACGGAGTTTCTCGCTAAGGCTAAGGAAGAGGTGATCCGGAAACAAAGGGAAAAGGCCGAACAGTTTAAGGACAAGTTCCGAACGCTGAACCGCAGCCTGGAAAGGATCCAGGAGATCCAGCAAGCCGGAGGGAAGTTGTAGTCATGGATGTTCTTATTGGCCCCCAAATTGAACAGTTTATCAGGAGCGCCTTGGAAGAAGACATCGGCCCAGGTGATATCACGACCCTGAGCACTGTCTCGCCAGACTCGAGAGGAAAGGGGTTGTTCCGTGCCAAACGGGACTGTGTCGTGGCCGGCCTTTTTCTCTTAGAGAAAATATTTTCTGTGCTTGATGAAAAGGTCAAGGTTTGCTGTCTCTGCCGTGACGGAGACAAGGTAGGACGAGGGACTGTTGTTGCTGAAGCAGAGGGGCCGGTCAGGGCCTTGCTCATGGCGGAAAGGACTGCGCTCAATTTCCTCCAGCGTCTGTCGGGGACCGCTACGTTGACCCGTCGTTACGTGGATGCAGTGAAGGGATTTCCGTGCAAGATCATAGATACCCGCAAAACCACGCCGGGACTTCGTACCTTAGAAAAATACGCAGTGCGGATGGGTGGGGGCATTAACCACCGTCTCGGTCTTTACGACGCGGCCCTGGTCAAGGATAATCACATTGTCTCCGCTGGGTCGATTGGTCAGGCAGTAGAGAAAATCCGGCGTCAGGCTCCTTTCATGGCTCGTATTGAGGTGGAGTGCTCAGACCTAAAGCAAGTTCAGGATGCTCTGGCTGCCGGGGTGGATGTGATCATGCTGGACAATATGGGGACGAGAGAGATGGCTGAGGCCGTCCGGCTGATCAACCGGCGGGCGTGGGTGGAGGCCTCTGGAGGAATCACCATCGAGAGGTTGCGAGAGGTGGCCGGGGCCGGAGTCGACTTCATTTCTGCAGGTGCCTTAACGCATTCTGCCCCCGCAGTTGACTTCAACATGAAGATCGGTCCATTTGATACACAGAAATGATAAAGGGATACAGGGACCAAGGGGTAAAGGGATGGGGATAGAGGAATTCGCCGATCCACTCCGCCCTGAGGAGATCCAGCAAGGGATGGAGGTGCAGCGGCTGGGAAGGACGATCCATTATTTTGTCGAGATCGATTCCACCAATGGCTATGCCAGTAAACGGGCTAAAGAGGGGGGGGCGGAGGGGGAAATCGTTATTGCCGAGGGGCAAACTCAAGGCAAGGGGCGGATGGGAAGGAGTTGGGTCTCGCCTCGCTATCTGAACCTTTATCTTTCTGTTATTCTTCGGCCCAAGCTCCCTCCGGTCCATGCCCCTCAGATCACCCTGATGTCTGCCGTAGCCCTAGCAGAAACTGTTCAGTTCTTTGTTCCGTTTCTTCCGGAAATCAAGTGGCCTAACGATATTTTAGTGGGGGGCAAAAAATTGGCCGGAATCTTGGCCGAGTCTTCTTGTGAACCCGATCGGCTCCTCTATGTCGTTCTTGGAATCGGGGTAAATCTCAATTTTCCGCGGGAGTTGATGTCCGAGACAATTCAGGAAAGCGCGACCTCTATCATGATTTTGACCCAGAAATCGGTAGACCGTATCGCATTTACCCGCCGGTTGATTCAGAATCTTGACCGGTGCTATGGGGATCTAGAAGAGAGGGGATTTTCACCGATGGCCCGGCGCTGGGAAAACTTTTTTCGGCTCAGAGGGAAAAGGGTCAGGATAGAGACGCAGCTTCCTATGGATGAACCCATTTTTGGGAAGGTAATGGGTATAGACGACGATGGGGCTTTGATCTTGGAGGATCAGAGGGGGGAAGTTAAGAAGATCGTTGCAGGGGACGTGATCCCGATGGAGCCGGTGCATTCAGATCCATGCTTCTAGCTATCGATATCGGCAATACCAATATGGTATTGGGCGTCTATGAGGGGAAGAAGCTCATCACCCATTGGCGTCTCTTAACCGAGCCGGAACGGACCGCCGATGAGTATGGAGTCTTGATCTCCCATCTTGCCTCCTCCCAGGGCATCGATTGTGACCGGATCCACGCTATCATTGTCTCCTGCGTCGTTCCCCCAATGCTGACCATGACCCAAAAGCTTGGGGAGAAGTTTTTCGGTATTGAACCATTGCTGGTCGGCCCCGGCGTCAAGACCGGCATGCCTGTCCTCTATGACAGTCCCAAGGACGTGGGAGCTGACCGCATCTGCAACGGGGTAGCCGCCTATGAGAAGTACCATGACTCGTGCATCGTGGTTGATTTCGGCACGGCGATCACTTTTGACTTTATTTCCAAGAAAGGGGAATATCTTGGCGGGTCCATCGCTCCCGGCTTGCTCATCTCAGTGGAGGCCCTGTTCCAAAGGGCCTCCAAGCTTCCCCGCGTGGAGATCGTTAAGCCCAAGGAAGTCGTAGGAAAAAGCCCGGTCCAATCCATTCAATCGGGGATTTTCTACGGTTACGTGGGTCTGGTGGATGGCATCGTACGGCAAATACTGAAAGAAAACCGGGTTCAAGCCAAAGTGATTGCCACCGGGGGTCTGGCGTCTCTCATTGCGCCCGAGTCCTCTGTGATTGGTGAGGTCGATGAGTTTCTGACCCTGGACGGGCTTCGGATTATTTACGAAAGGAATTCAGTTCAGGAATGGAAAAAGAAGGCACAGGAAAAATGAGGGGGAAGCTATGGCTGGAATAGAGATAGACAAGCTGCGCAACGTTGGGCTCCTAGGCCATGGGGGAGCAGGAAAAACATCATTAGGTGAAGCCATGCTTTTTACCGCAGGGGCTACGCAACGGGTTGGGCGCGTTGAGGATGGCACTTCGGTTTTGGATTTCGAACCCGAGGAGGTCAAGCGTCACATCTCCATCTCCACGGCGTTTCACTCCTTATTGTGGAAAAAGCTCCGCCTTAACCTCATCGATACGCCCGGCTACGCGGCCTTCTTGGCCGACGCCATCAATAGCATGCGTGCCTTTGGAGGGGCAGTGTTTCTGCTCAGACCTTCCACTGGACTCAGGGTTGAGGCCGAGAGGTTGTGGGCTCGTGCTAACGATTGCAACATAGGCCGACTGATCTTTATCAGCAAGATGGAACGAGAGAAATCCAACGTGAAGGAGTCCGTAGGGGCCATTTTAAGCGGACTGGAGGCGAAGGGGGTCTACCTCCAAATTCCAATTGGAGTGGAGGAAGAGTTCCAGGGGGTCGTGGATCTTCTCCTCATGAAGGCCTTTATCTTTGAGGGTGATAGCGGGAAGTTCTCTCAAAAGGAGATCCCAAACGATCTCAAAACAACTGCCCAGGAGATGCGGGTCCAATTGATCGAGAGCGTGGCCGAGACAGACGACGCCCTGTTAGAAAAATACCTCGATGGGCACGAACCCTCCTTGGAAGAGCTTAAGAGAGGGATCAAGGGAGAGCTCCTGAAAGGGCAGTTGTTTCCCATCCTTTATGGCTCGGCAACCCGACAAATCGGCATCCCACAGCTTTTGGATGCCATCATCGACTATCTCCCCTCACCGCTGGATGAAGGTGAGGTCGAAGGTAAAAATCCTGTCACAGGAGAGCCGGAGAGGCGACCCATGAACCCCAACGCTGCTTTTTCCGCCTATGTCTTTAAAACCATCATTGACCCCTTTGCCGGCAAGCTATCGATCCTGCGTGTGATCTCCGGAAAGACAGCCACGGACATGGGGGTATACAACCCAAACAAACAGACGAAGGAAAAGATTGGCCATATGTTTAGACTTGAAGGAAAAAAACAGGAGCCTATCCGTGAAGCCGGCGCCGGTGAGATTGTCGCTGTAGCAAAGCTCAAGGATCTCTCTTCAGGTGATACGCTATGCGAGGAGAGGGCCCCTATCCAATTTGATGGATTAGTGCGCTTTTCTCCGCTCATTTCATTTGCTCTGGAGCCTAAGACAAAGGCTGATGAAGAAAAGGTCCCCCAGGGGCTGCACCGAATGATAGAGGAAGATCCCACCATAGAAATGCACCGAGATCAGCAGACGAGAGAGTTTATCCTTTCCGGTATGGGTCAACTCCATATTGAGGTTTTGGTCGAGAAACTCAAACGGAAATATGGAGCGGAGGTGGAGCTTAAAGCGCCGAAAGTACCTTATAAGGAGACCATCAAGGCAAGCGCCAGTGCCCAAGGTAAATACAAGAAACAGTCAGGGGGAAGAGGGCAATACGGAGACACCTGGGTAAAACTTGAGCCGCTACCACGCGGAAAAGGGTTTGAGTTTGTGAACGAGATTGTCGGCGGGGCGATTCCCCGAAACTACATTCCCGCCGTGGAAAAAGGGGCCAGGGACACCATGGCAAATGGATATCTCGCGGGCTATTCCATGGTGGACATCCGGATGACCCTCTACGATGGCTCCTACCACGATGTGGACTCCTCTGATATGGCCTTCAGGATTGCCGGCTCCATGGGATTCAAGAACGCAGTGGAAAAGGCCAAGGCGATAATCTTGGAGCCGTTGATGTCCCTGGAGGTAACGGTGCCGGAGGATTGCATGGGAGATGTTATAGGAGATTTGAACAGTCGGCGCGGGCGGGTTCTCGGAGTGGAAACCAAAGGCCACACTCAAATCATCAAGGCTCAGGTGCCTATGGCCGAGGTGTTGAAATATGCCCAGGATCTGCACTCGATGACCAGTGGTCGAGGTGCTTTTCACTTGGAGTTTTCCCGCTATGAAGAGCTTCCGCCCCACTTGGCAGAAAAAGTCATCAAAGAGGCCAAGGCAGCAGCCGAGGCACGTCATAAAGGGTAAGGGCTATTATGAAATTCTATGGAAAAGTCCTTTGAGGAATTTAGAGCATCGCTTCTTTACTGCAACAAATGTAAGCGGGCGATGCCTGTTCGGCAGCGCCTTCTTTTGATCCTCCCGGATGGAGAGCTCTACGATTATCTCTGTCAAGGATGTGGCAGTTCGGTTGGCTCCAAAACCGACCGTGGATCGAAGGCCGTAACAATAGTGAAATGAGGATCGTTTAGTATCTATCTCAGGGGGTAAAATATGCCGGCCGTCGATGCGGATGCACACGTATTAGAGACAGAACGGACGTGGGATTACATGGATGAGTCGGAGCGTGAATTCAGGCCGGTCGTAGTTTCCTCAGGCGGTCCAGGCGATCCCGGCACTGAGTTCTGGTTGATTGATGGCAGAATTCAGCCAAAATCGCAAAACGTTGGGGAAGACGCGCCAAAGGCTTCTAGAGAAATGGAGGACATAAAAACCCGGATAAGGCACATGGACGAATTAGGAGTGAGCATTCAGGTTCTTTATCCGTCGGTCTTCCTCAGGCCGCTCACCAGCCGTCCGGAGGTCGAACTGGCATTATGCAAAAGCTACAACCGTTGGTTGGCGAATATCTGGAGGCAAGGAAAAGGACGTCTTCGGTGGGCCGCTGTACTGCCACTGCTGAGTATGGATAAGGCGCTGGCTGAGGCAAGATTCGCAAAAGAAAATGGCGGCTGCGCGCTATTCGTGCGTGGAGTGGAAGGGGAGAGGCGTCTGAGCGACCCCTATTTTTATCCGCTTTATGAGGAAGCGAGCAGGCTCAATATGCCTGTATGCGTCCACGCGTCGGCTGGTAGCTTTACGTTGCATGACTTCTTTTCTCGTGAGTGTGGATTCTCAAAATTTAAACTGACGGTGGTAGGCGCCTTTCATTCACTCGTTTTTGACGGGATTCCAGATATGTTCCCGAAACTCAGACTTGGTTTTATCGAGGTCAGTGCCCAATGGATTCCCTATGCTATTCACGACTTAGCCAGGCGATTTAAAAGAAAAGGAAGAGCTTTGAAGAAAGACCTTTTGCGTGAGAACAGAATCTACGTGGCTTGTCAGACGGATGATGATTTGCCGTACATTGTAAAATATGCCGGCGAAAACAACCTCGTTATCGGTTCAGACTATGGACATGCAGACACGGCCAGTGAGATTGAGGCTCTTCGAACATTGACACAACAGGGTGAGGTCAGCGCGAATGTTATAAACAAGATACTCGACAACAATCCAAGAGCCTTCTACAGTCTTTGAGCGTCTTTCCTGCATCTATGGCTGGAGTGGTTTAGCCACCTAAGGAAGGAAAATAAAGTATGGTCATTGACTTTCAAAGCCACGTTTTTCCGGAAGACTACATCGATGAAATGGGACGTCTAAATGGGAATGTGATTTTGGAACCCTCCGACCCCACCAGTGGATTAAACTATTTCTACGATAAGCAGCTCAAGTGCCGGATCAATACCGCCACCTTTCAGGGACGGGACCCGGAGCGTAGGATCGAGCATATGGATAAGCTGGGTATTGACGTCCAGGTCCTGAGTATTCCGGCCCCTGGGGCCGATCGCTTTGAGGGGGAAGATGCTGTGGCGATGGCGAAGAAGGCTAATGACGCCATTGGGAGATTCTGCAGGAACTACCCCAAGCGTTTTGTGGGCCTCGCTACCCTCCCTACTTCCTCAATCAAGTCCTCCCTGGATGAATTGGAGCGCTCGATTAAGGAGTTGGGGCTTAGGGGGTTTGGCTGCTATACCAACCTAAACGGAAGGCCACTCGATAGCGAAGTGTTCTTTCCAATCTACGAGCTGGTGGCGAAATACAAAATTCCTATCTACCTCCATCCTACGGCCCCGCTGGCAACGGAGGCCACAGGTTTGGATATCATGCCTGTGCTGATCTATGGCTGGGCATTTGACAGTACGGTGGCGATGACTCGGCTTGTTTATGGGAGGGTGGTCGAAAGGTTTCCTGAGATTGACTTCGTAGTAGCGGACGTGGGGGGTGTCATTTCGTTTTTTGCGCAAAGGGCAACTAACATCTACAAAGGAAGGACGGAAGAGATCCGGAATAAATATGGCCTCAAAGAGAATCCACTCGACTCTTTAAAAAGGTTCTACGTTGACACAGCGGATCACCCGTCCTCAACGCTCAAATGTGTGCTCGATTTTTTCGGGGTAGATCGTCTTGTCTTAGGCACCAACTATCCCTATGGTCCTGAGGAAGGCTGTCTCTTGGTTAAAAATAGCGTGAAGGCAATCGAAGAGTTAGGGCTTAAAAAGGAAGAGAAAGAGAAAATCCTCGGCACCAATGCGGCCAGGGTTCTTAGGATAGGCACGGCGTGACTTTCTATAAGACAGGGAGGCCAGTCATTACAGGACGTAGTGGCATGGTCGCTTCGGGCCATAACCTGGCGTCTCTTGCCGGGGTGAAGGTTTTGCAGGATGGAGGCAATGCAGTTGATGCGGCATTAGCTGCTTCTTTCACCTTAGCGGTGGTAAAACCAGATGCCTGTGGTGTGGGAGGTGATCTTTTTGGCCTAGTACTTATGCAAAACAAGGGGCAGGTCGAGGCGCTCAATGCCAGTGGACCAGCTCCAGGAAAGGCAACGATAGAGCTGTTCCGAGAAAAGGGATTGGGTAGGATCCCCACGGAGGGTCCGCTGAGTATAGCAATCCCAGGCGCAGTCGATGGCTGGGTGGAACTGCACAGAAAATACGGGACATGGGATTTATCGCGACTCGCTGCCGACGCCAT
>JAPUHZ010000294.1 GCA_027297485.1 Deltaproteobacteria bacterium | reverse complement strand
ACTGAAGCAATAAGACAGGCCTGAGGAAAAATGTGCAAAATTTGTCACTACTTAAAATATTTGTCTTATGTATCGCCCTTCCTGTTGATCGTCCTGCCTTTGGCCTAAAAAATCACCTGGTATTTTAGAGGGTTACGGATTCCAATGATATAGGCACAGATGGCATAAGAGTTGCAATACCTTCCTTAGTGTAAACCCCTTGGGGGATGGAGACCTCTAACGCATTGAAAGCCACCATGCTGAGAGTAATCTTCTTCGAAAGGAGAACTCTATGAAACACCTGTTTAGTGGATTCTTGGCAGTTTTGTTCCTACTGGTAAGTACGCCTCTCTGGGCGGATCACCAAGAATATGCCGGGCCGCCTTCGACTACACCTTCTGGTACGCAGCCGGCGGATCCTGGCGAGCTAGCAAGCGCTGCGACTCCAGCGGAACCCGGTCACAGAGGGGAGCGTCTGCACAAAGAGAATATCCAGCACGCCAAAAACAAGCACAAAGAACTGCACAAGCGCTGGAGGGAAAATGAGCGTAAATTGCGCGAGAGAATGGAAGCGATGATTCAGAGGCACCCGAAGAGAGCTGTTGAGATCCGGCAAAAGTACGTGAAAAAGCGTAATCATCTTAGGGAACAGTACGAGCACCGGCTTGAGCGGGCTCAGAAAAGGCGGCAGTGGCACAAGCGCATCCAAGAAACCCGCGCGCACTCGCAAGAGCGGGCTCAACTTAGACACGAGCAAAGGCGCGATTGGGTCCAAAACAACCGGGAGCACCTACGTGATCGCATTCAGGAAAGAGATGACAACAGGCGAGAACGCACCCAGGACACGCGTCACCGTACGCAAGTCAGACGCAGTCGAAACAGATAAATAAAACGTCCTTTACTAACCAAGCCTTGTCCACCCTGAAGCCCGGTCCACGAGCGTTTTATCTCGTGGACCAACAACCATCATTAACTGAAAGCCCCTACAGTCCAAAAACATTCAATCCAATTCGCCGTAACCTGCAATGATCACGCCTGAGATTCTGTGCACCCATCGCAACTTGTGATAGGTGAAGTTCGCCCGAAAAATAGGCTTACTCTTTCAAGCTGTTTTTCTATGTCCTTAGTCCTATGCAAGGAATGGGACTTCACAGGGGATCTACTTGCCACTCCCCCTTTCTTGTGCCAAATTTGATATCTCATGGCTGGGAACCTTACATTTCAGCGGCGTGGCATAGTCGAAGGATTCTTCGGCCCTGTTTGGAGCATGTCCCACCGCGCCGCCCTTTTTGCATTCGGCGCCAAGAGAGGCATGAACACCTACCTCTATGCCCCCAAAGACGACCCCTACCACCGTGAGCACTGGACGGAACCTTATCCCGATGGAGAATGGAAGGGTCTTCTAAATCTCATTGATTTAGCCCGGCGATACCATATCGACTTCGTATACGGCTTCCATCCCGGCAAGGGTCTCTGTTTTACCGCTCAATACCCACTAAATGGCTTACTCACTAAAGCTACGAGGTTTTATGAAGCCGGTGTGCGAACCTTCGCAATTCTCTTTGACGACATCCCCTCTCGACTGGAGCACACAGAAGATCAAAAGGAATTTGACGGGAGCCTGGCTAAAGCAGAAGGCATCTGGCTCAAAAAAATCTTGGCACAACAGCCCACCAGTTGGACCGATGTGGAATGGTGGATCTGCCCCTCTTACTACACGGAAGATCCTCTATTGGCCCGCTCGTTCGGTTCATTCGAACAATCCTTCTTGGAGATACTCGCTGACAACTTACCTCAAACCGTCGCCTGTTTTTGGACAGGCCCATCCGTCGTCTCTAAAACAATCAGCTTGGCTCACGTACGCAAGGTGATTCGTAAGCTCAAACACCCTTTGATTCTTTGGGACAACTACCCCGTCAACGACCTGTCGATGAGCATGGAGTTGCATCTGAGTCCCCTTACTGGACGGGATCCTCGATTGCCTGAACAAGTTTACGGCTATTTAAATAATCCCCTGCTCCAGGAGACGCTCAGCTTCATTCCCCTCGCCACATGCTTTGATTTTGCGGCGGACCCTGCTGGTTATGACCCTGAAGAGAGTTGGGTCCGTGCAATCAGGAAGCGATTTGGGAACGATACGCTTGCCTATTGGCAGGCCATCCGTGAGTTTTGTGAGCGAGCGAATAGATCAAAAAACAAGAACCGATTACGACTATCACCGAAACAGCGTTCCGCACTCGAGTTGGCCCATCGGTATATACTGAAGAATCAAGGCAAACGCTGGTTTGAAGAATTCCGTCCCTGGTTGAACCTACTAGGAAAGACCTTAAGCACCGCTAGCAACGCTCCTTAGAAGTGAACTTCGACTTAGCCCTTGACGTGAAAGGTAGTCCGAGGCAAAATCGGTGCTCGAAGATTTAGTTTTTAAGGGACGGATGATAAAAAGTTCGAAGGGAGCCTCGGATAAGGCTGATACGGTGAATATATGATTGACAAGTTTGTTCAGGTCGATGGACTAAAAATCCGCTGCCTTGAAGAGGGGCAGGGCCCTGAAGTCCTCCTGCTCCACGGCGCCGCTTTGGGCTCTTCTGCAGACGTTTGGGAACGCAATCTTGACCCGCTGGCCGGCCACGGCTTCCGGGTCATAGCATTTGACCAGCCAGGATTTGGTTTGAGCGACTGTCCAAGAGACTACTCAGTAGCTTACCGGCGTCGCTTTATCCTCCAATTGATGGATTCCCTGGAAATCAACAAGGCCCATCTGGTGGGTCATTCCCAGGCAGGAGGGATGGCGGTGAGTCTGGCCTTTGATCACCCCCAGAGAATTTCTAAGGTCATCGTTCTGGGAACCGGCAGTCTTCTCCCTCCCCTATCAGAAGGCCGTAAACAAGCCGGACCGAGGGAAGGGCAAGAGGGCACGGCCTCAGAGCCTACCTTGGAAGATAGCCGCGCTCTCCTGGAACATAATCTTTTTAACCACTCATTGATCACTCCCGACAAGCTTGAGAAGCGTCATCGCATGAGTGTCGGCAAAAACTTTCAGGCATTTTTGGAGAGAAACAATGCAGCACAAAGAGGCAGCAGCAAAGCAAACGTTCCTTTATGGCAGCGCTTGGACCAAGTTCCGGTTCCGTTACTCCTAATTTATGGTAAAGAAGATCGAGGCTCGGCTGCTAAAAGAGCCGCCCTCGCCAAAGAACGGTATCCCCATCTTAATTTACACCTCGTGGATCATTGTAAACATCTGGTTCAGTGGGACGCTGCAGCGGAATTCGAGAGGCTTGCCGTCCAATTTTTGGCTTCATAATCTGCTCTGGTAATCATCGGATGCTCTTCTTTTTCACTTCCTTCTTGATCCTCGATTGTAGGTGTCGTAAAAATAAGCTTGAATCATGAGTAGGACGAATCAGCATTCAAAAATGGAGATGAGTGGACTTCCCCAAGTCCTTGCAGAGGAATTGGCTCGGATATTGACCGACGCCCGTGCCAGGACTCTGGATTTGGTTAGCGATCTGACCGATGAGCAGATGATGGGCCCACGGGTTAACATCGTCAATCCACCCTTATGGGAGATCGGACACGTGGCGTGGTCTCAGGAATTCTGGACGCTTCGCCATCTCCACAATCAAACGCCAATGGTTGAGGGTGGTGATGCCCTCTATAATTCCACTGAGGTCATCCACAACACCCGGTGGGACCTGCAGCTTCTATCGCGCAAGCGTGTGCTGAGCTATATGCAAAATACACTGGATCGGGTTATCGACGGGCTGTCTTCCCAAAAACTCAGTTCGGGGGATACCTATTTCCACCGGCTCGTCACTATCCACGAGGACATGCACGATGAGGCGATAGCCTATACCAGACAGACCTTGGGTTACCCCCCGCCGAAATTGACCATCACCCCGACGGAGCTTTCGTCAAACGTGAAACAGGGAGGGCCGCTGCCCGGTGATGTGGAAATTCCCGGGGGGACTTTTATGTTAGGGGCAACAACCGATTTTTCCTTTGTCTTCGACAACGAGAAATGGGCTCACCCGGTCGAGGTGAGACCCTTCCGCATAGCCCGGGCGCCCGTTACAAACAAAGAATTCGTCGCCTTTGTGGAAGAGGGAGGATACCGTAGGCGCGAGTTCTGGAGTGAGGAGGGATGGCGTTGGCTTGAATCGGGGGGGACACCCGTACTTGACCATTCTTTTTCAGCGTTCTGGGAGGGAAAGGGGCAAGGTTCCGAGGCCTCTCGGTCTCCGGAAAGGCTCGAACACCCTGTCTATTGGGAGCAGCAATCCGGAGGGCGATGGCTACAGCGGGTTTTTGATACCCACATGCCGCTTCGAGATCACCTTCCTATTATTCATGTCAATTGGTACGAGGTGGAGGCGTACTGCCGATGGGCGGGCCGGAGACTACCCACCGAGGTCGAATGGGAGATAGCGGCATCCGCTGAGCCAACGGCGGACGGGCATGAAATCACCGGGCGAAAGCGTAGGTTTCCCTGGGGCGACGAACCACCCACCCCCGATCGCGCCAATCTCGATTGGCACGCCATAGGTTGCATCGAAGTCGGAGCGCTTCCGTCAGGAGATAGCGCCTTCGGCTGCCGCCAGATGATCGGCAATGTGTGGGAGTGGACATCGACAGAGTTCCAACCTTTCCCAGGGTTCGTCATAGATCCATATAAGGAATACTCCAAGCCGTGGTTCGGCACGCATAAAGTCCTTCGGGGAGGCTGCTGGACTACACGTTCGCGCCTCATCCGCAACACTTGGCGCAACTTTTACACCCCTGATCGGCGTGATGTCTGGGCCGGTTTTCGCACCTGCGCAAAGTAGAGGAGCCCATGAAGATCCAACTGATCACGCCGGCCCTGGCTGAAGCCCGAAACGGTAATAGCGTTACCGCTCTTCGTTGGGCACGCATCTTAAAGCAACTGGGACATCACCTTACCGTGGAACAGAGCTATCATGGTGGGAGATGTGATCTCATGATCGCCCTGCACGCGCGCCGGAGCTTTGAGTCCATTCGAAGCTTCCGGGAACAACATCCGGAATTACCCCTGATCGTTGCGCTAACAGGGACAGACCTCTACCGCGACATCCGGGCGGACTCTAACGCTCAACTATCGCTTGAGTTGGCGACCCGCCTGATCATTCTCCAATCGATGGGCATGGCCGAACTCCCGAAACACCTGCGTTCTAAGACCCGGGTTATTTACCAGTCTGCCGCACAGGTCAATGGCCATGTATCCAAGACGAGAAACGGCTTTAAGGTTTGTGTCATCGGTCACATGCGTCCGGAGAAAGACCCCATGCGCACAGCGATGGCGGTCCGACGCCTTCCGGCCTCATCGAAGGTCCGTGTGTTCCATGTCGGCCGTGCCTTAAGTGACGAGATGAAAAAACGCACCCTCACGGAGGTCTTACGCAACCCTCAATACCGCTGGCTGGGGGAATTGCCCCACTGGAAGACGCGGCGAGTATTAGCCAGCAGCCACCTGCTGGCTCTCACCTCTCGAATGGAAGGAAGTTCCAACGTTTTATCCGAGGCCATTGCCTCGTCGGTGCCTGTGGTTGCCTCTAAAATTCCCGGCTTGATAGGCACTCTAGGGAAAAATTACCCCGGTTATTTTCCTGTTGGGGACACTCACGCACTGGCCCATTTACTACAAAAAGTCGAATCCAACCCTGACTTTTATCTCCGGCTGAAGGCCCACTGCACTCGTCTTCAACACCTGATCGATCCCAGGCGCGAGCGCAATTCCTGGTTACAACTCCTTAGAGAGCTATCCTGAAGGTATTCCTAACCCTCATTTTATCAAATACTCTGACCGGGCAAGTTAGAGGTTGTACCTTCTTCATGAATCCAACCCTTTACCCACGGAAGAAAGAGATACGCGGGCAACGACAATAGAAAGGTCAGTGCAAAGTAATTTCCATAACCATAGTACTCTGCACCAAAACCACTGAGTCCTCCCGCCAAGCGTCCGGTCAATGAAAAGATCGAGGAGAGGAAAGCATACTGAAGGGTAGCGTGCTCCTTTTGGCAGATATTCATGAGAAAAGCCAAAAAAGCCGCTGTTCCAAGACCGCCGGTGAAGGATTCAAAAATAGAGGCTCCGTAGAGGCCGAAGCGCCCAAGGTCCATCCAGGCCACTAGGGAATAGCCCAAATTAGAAACAGCCTGAAGCATACCAAGAAACCAAACAGCATGAAAAATGCCAAAGCGGGAAATAAAGGCACCGCCGACCAGGGCTCCAACGATGCTGAGAACGATTCCAAAAACAGTGGGAACCAAACCGATTTGAAATAAAAGATCTTCTTTAACCGGCCAAATCGAGCCGCCGTAATCGACCCAAAAGGGCTTGACCATCGGTCCAATGGCGAACTCCCCCAACTTGTAAGTAAGAACAAATAGTATAAGCGGAATAATGTGCCACGTTCCCGCCCATCCCAAAAAACCTTCCAACCAGTGTTTCCTGGCTTCCTCAGGCAGAGTCAACCTTGGAATCCAGAGCGTAGAAAAAGCTAGCACGGCTAAAACACCGCCCGCCAGAACGAAGAGTTGGCTCCACTCGATGGCGGCGGCAAGAAAAACCATGCCTCCACCTACGAACACCAGAGCTACCCGGTAGGCGGAAGCCCGCACACCGTTGGCCGCTCCCTGTTCCTCGCGATTAATCAGGCCGACCGTGTACGAATCGATGGCAACGTCTTGTGTAGCCGACAAGGTGGTGAGGGCGAGAATCAGTAACAGCAGGACCCATCCAACGCTACTCACGTCGACCCACGGCAAAGCGACAACCACACCCACAATCGCTAACATACAGACCACAACCCAAATCCTGCGGTCCCCGTAACGGTGAACTATCGGAGACCAAAAGACTTTGAGCGAATAGGGAAGTTCAAGGAGTCGCAGCCCGCCAATGAGTCTCAAAGACACTCCTTGGATACGGAAGTAGACTGGAAGCACTTCCCAGAGAATGGCCGTTGGGCTCCCCTGAATAAAATAGAGCAACGCGACGATCCCCAGCTTTTTCCTAGATTCCCGGGGAAACCGACCCGCACCTAAAAGGGTCCAAATACTGATTTTCATGCCAATTTATCTGAGAACAAATTAGTTCGATGATCCCTAGCAGATATCAAGGTTAATATAAAGAGAAACGATTCCCTCCCACCGCACCCCAGCCATACTCAACGTTAGAAACATCGTCTCCACTCGGATCTGGTGCCTGATCGGTGCCTATGCTAATGGTTTAATTGGAAAGTTTAATCGGGTTTTTGCTTGCCAGGCAGATCTTCTGTTATTTTTGGGGATA
>JAPUHZ010000293.1 GCA_027297485.1 Deltaproteobacteria bacterium | reverse complement strand
TTAATTACGTTTGGTACCAATCTGGTGGAGGACCACCGTAAGTTGACGTAATAACCCACGATCAGATACTCTCTGCCCTAAAAGGGGCCCAGCACGCTTTCCGTCATCTCTATGCGAGTTTCCTGGAGAAATAGGCTGTGCGGGACAGGAGTGGATTAGGCCGTTGCATTTGCCATCCTTGCCGCAGCTCACATAGTAGTTAAGAAGCAGCTCCTAAGACGCGTGACGACCCATGATCATCGTAGTAATAGGGGTTTCAGGCTCAGGCAAGACAACCATCGGCAGCTTGCTTGCCAAACGGTTGGGCTATCGGTTCTACGAGGGGGACGACTTCCATTCAGAAGAACATATTGAGAAGATGGCCAGTGGCATCCCTCTTAGCGATGAAGACCGGGCGCCGTGGCTGTTAGATATCCGAAACGTCATGGAGCAGTGTCGGAGGTCCGGCACTAATGCAGTGATCGCATGCTCTGCTTTGCGGCAGTCCTATCGCAGCTATCTTTGCGATGAGGCCGGTGATGTCCGCTTTGTGTATCTAAAAGGAGACTATGAAGTCATTCGCGAGAGAATGGGCCGGCGCCATAGCCACTTCATGAAACATACTTTGTTGGAGTCTCAGTACTCAATTCTTGAGGAGCCAATCGATGCCATTATTGTGGAGGTAACGGAACGACCCCAAGCCATAGTTGCTAAGATCGAGGAAGAGTTATTAGCCGACAGGTGGGCCGACAAGTGAGGAAAAAAATACAGGAGAAGCAAAATGATAGAAATACCGAGCCTACGACCGGAAACTGCGTATGGGGCTCCAAGCGCCGATCAATTGCTTTTTAATCGAGAGTATATTCTCGGGTACTCCTATCTCTTTCGGCAAGCACGATGGGTAATGGAGGTGATTGATCCAGAGAACAAGCGAGTGGAGGTGGATCGGATCGATAGTTTCCGGGCCGACCTCAGAGTGCCGGAAAAATTCCGTGCCGACCTGATTGACTACAAGGGCTCGGGATATGACCGGGGGCATCTGATTGCGAGTGCGGATCGACGGGCAACAGAGATTAAAAACAGCGAGACCTTCCTCTTGACGAATATGTCTCCACAGAGGCCAAAATTTAACAGGGGTATTTGGAAGAAACTGGAAGAATCGGTTCGAGAGCTTGCCAAGAAATACGTCGAAGTTTACGTGATTTGCGGTCCCCTGTTCGACGTGGGAAAAAAGATAGAGGTAATCGGCAAGGGTGATAAAAACAACGTTATCATCCCTATCCCCCACGCTTTCTTCAAGAGCATCCTCGCGGAGAATGTAAAGGGCCAGCTGAGCATCTGGTCGTTCATTCTGCCAAATGCGGAATCTAAAAAACCTCTTTCCGATTTCCTTTGTCTAACGACAGAGATAGAGCGCCGGGCGGGGTTAATGCTTTGGGATCGTCTACGAGGCGAGGCTGCCGATAAGCTAAAAAACAAAAAAAGAAAGATGCGGTAGCCTTTCCCTATTGTGTTTATTGTTGACAGCTGTAATGGCTTGGTGAGAGAATTTTCTTGCTTGGCAGGCGGTGCGTGGTAAAGAGTTTTGATGGCACCATTGAAGAGTGAAATTGTTCCGAAGAATTCCGGCAGGGCCTTCATTGTAAGGAAGGGTCAGAGGCTGCGAGTGGCCGGAAGGACGGTGGTGGATTTCGTGGCCTTCAATCTCCATGACCTCAAGGAGAGGTTCGATCAAGCAAGGACAAAGACGAATCAAGCAAAGATCTTTATCAGCACCGGCGACCGGTTGATATCTAAGTTGAATAATCCGATGCTCACCATCGTTGAAGATACCTTCAAAGAAGGCAAGCACGATTTGCAAAAGGGGATGTGCAGCCGGAAGCGCTTTGAGATGGTAGCCCAAGGGTCGGCGAAGAGGATATTCGCCGAGGGAGTAGACCTGAACCCCAAGGCCCCCCAAGAGATTCCCGACCATGGCTGTTGGGAAAATCTAACAGACGCTCTTAAGCCCTGGAACGTCCCGCCCGAAGATATTCCAAGCCCTTTTAATATATTTCAGACGATGAAGATTGACCCTGAGACGGGCGCCATGTTCGATACGATGATACGGCCTGAAAGAGAAGCTCACGTTGACTTCAGGGCTGAGATGGATTGTTTGGTCGCGGCCAGTGCCTGTCCCCAGTCAGGTAGGGGAGAACAGATCAGGGTAGAGATCTTTGACGATTAAAGACGTTCGCTCTGACTCAACCCCTTCCAATGATATTTCTCTGATGCGCCTTCCGGGTCTTAACGTCGAAGGTGGTCCGCATAAATAGACATTAGGATCAATACGTATCGAACATCCGCTGGATTTCGTCGGCGTTGTTTGTTTTCGCAAGACCTAAAGCCAACAGAACGCGGGCCTTCCATGGTTGAAGGTTGTCGCCTGCGACGAAACCACGCTTAGCTAGTCCGGGACTTCGGACCACACGCCCTGAACCGACTCGGCTGCACAGACACATGATGACTCCCTTCTCCTTATAAACTCTGTCGAATGCCTTATCTTCAGCGGGCGTGGGTCGTCCAGCTCCAGTGGCCGCGCTTACAATTCCTTTTGCACCAGCGGCTGCTGCCGCGTCGATCATTGCCCCGTCTGCGCCGACGTAAGAGACAACCACATCCACGCGTGGGAGCGACTTCAAGTTCCGGACATCGAACTCTGTATTGACGGTGTGTTTCCTCGCGGTCTGGTGGTAATAGACAATTCTCCCGTCGGCATCTGCGAAGCCGAGGGGACCAAGATCTCGGCCTTGAAAAGCCTGTACCCGGTAAGTCGCGGTCTTGGTCACGTCGCGGCCGCTGTAAATCGAGTCGTTCATGACCAGTAGGGAGCCGCGTCCTTTCGAATTGGGATCGGCGGCAACTTTGACTGCATTGACGAGATTAAGATAGCCGTCGGCGCTGATCGCCGAAGAAGGCCGCATGGATCCGACAATGACGACGGGTTTGTCTGTTTTGAGCGTCAGGTTTAAAAAGTACGCGGTTTCTTCGATAGTGTTGGTTCCGTGGGTGATGACGATACCATCCGCCTTGTTTTCATCAAATATTGAATGAATCGTTCGCACCATGTCGAGCCAGTCTTTGTCAACGAGTGCGTGGCTGGGGAGACGTCGGAAGGGAACCTCCTCCACTTGGGCTATCGTCTTCAGTTCGGGAAGCTGTCCTAAGAGTTCGCCCTCACCTAACCGCTTTCCTGCTTCGATATACCACGCCAAATCCAGTCGGTCCTTCCCGATAGAGTCAATCGTTCCGCCTGTAATGATCAGAGCCACTCGGGGTAAATTGCTCATACGGGTAATTCCTTTCTTTTGTGTTGGCACACCGTGCAGCTTCAATAAGCTACGTTGAGTTTAATTATCCTAAGGAGAGGCAAATTTCTACCTTGTCGGAACAGCTATCGGCAAATTTTATTTTTGCGTTTGAAAGATAGGCAAAACCTCCAGGGCGAAGCGCTCGATCTGCTCCTGCCGTTTAGGCCAACTCGGTACCATGAATTGAAGGGCGATGTGGTCGACTCCGACTTCCTGGAACTTTTTCAGAGATTCGGCGACCTGTCCGGTGCTTCCCCTCAAATAGTCCTCCTCCTGAGGAACCGGCTTGGGAGTCAGCTCGATCGGAAGACAGCAAGCCAAGGTGATTTGCCCCGGCTCTCTTCCCGCCTGGAGTGCGCAACGCCGGACGTTGTCGAATCGTTCGGCCAATTCCTTCGGAGTGATTCTTACAAAGTAGGGGAACCAGGCATCGCCATAGGTGCCGGCTCTTCGTTGTGCGTGATTCCCTTCGCCTCCGACCCAAATCGGGATACGAGGCTTCTGAAAGGGTTTTGGATAAAAAGCGATATCTTTGAAGCAGTAATATTGTCCGTCAAAACTCACCTTCTCATCTTTCCAAAGGCGATTGAGAAGTTCGAGCTGCTCATCGGAGACCTGCCCTCGCTCTTTGAACGGCGTGCCTAACGCGTCGAATTCTTCAGCCATCCAACCAACGCCGACACCTAAAATCAGTCTACCTGTGGATAATTGATCAATCGTGGTGGCGATCTTGGCCCAGTAAACGGGATGGCGGTAGGGGAGGACGAGCACACTCATTCCAAGCTTCACTTTTTCCGTGCAACCGGCGAGAAATGCAAGACAAGTCAGAGGCTCGAAGAAAGGGCGATCCGGGGGGACGATGAAACGGTTTCCTTCGCTGTAAGGATAGGGGGTTTTTATCTCCCAAGGGATAATGATGCGGTCTGCACTCCAGACGGAATCGTAAGCTAGAGATTCCGCCTGTCTGGCTGCCTGCATCAAAGTCTGCCGGCCAGCGGCTCGACCGGAGATAGGTAGAAAGACTCCGAACTTCATCACAAAAATTTCTGAAAAGTACCTCTTCCTTCTGGTGACCGGTTAGCATGGTTATGCCAACTCCTAAGCGGTACGATCAGGGTGGCGCTCTTCAAGTATGAAGGAAGTAGTCCGTCAGCTACGATGGTTTGATATCGATCATTTGTCCTGCCACCAGATTATTTCTTGGCAGGATTATAATCAAATGTTGCGCATACCGCTGCATGGTCGGATGTCGCTGGGTCTTGATCGTCTAAATGATCATTGAGGATTCGCATCTCCCTAAACGACCAAATCCGGTTTTTGGAGTAATCATAGAATTGTTCAGACACCAGGATATGGTCCAGCGATTCCCGCCTACCATCGTGGATATGGGTGTAAAAAACATCCCGCAGACTACGGTACTCCTGGAGAGTTGCTGCTGCATAAAGTCCACGGTCGTTCTTTATACCTGTACGGCTCTTAGAAAAAAGGCGGTATTTTGGTTCTCCGCTTATTATTGAGATAGTCACGCTCAGTTGCGAATCATTGAGGTCGCCCAATACCACAATCGGAGTATCCGTATCTCGCATTATCGTATTTATCAGTACACGCAATGCTGCAGCTTCCGCGGTTCGCCGGATTGTAGACAGGGCCGAACCAATCGCTTGACTGTGCGCCCGAATGGAACTCTGTGACCTTTCCTCATCATCTAGCTGCATTCCCAATTTTGATTTTAAATGGGCCACGCACACTACAATATTTGGGACTTTTTTAGTGATTCCCATATCCGGCTTTACCGTTACTCGCAGGACCGCTCGTGAGAACCTATCAATAGAAACCGAGACTTGATAATCCGGCTCATTAGCCGTACCTTTACGCTTCTTTAGAACAAGCTGCTCCGGAAAGTTCTTGATCCAACGCGTATAAACCGCATCGTGTGGGGATCTTATGGCAAGGGCAACGGAAATTCCGTTCGGGTTTGCATCCGTGCTGATCAGTTCATACTGACTCTTCATACCAGCCTTGCTAAATATGTCGTCCAGACACTTTGGATCCCAAAGCTCCTCGAATCCAATGATATCCGCTTGCAACTCTTTCAAAATAGTAGCAGACCACTCGACCTTCCGATTATACTGGGCTTGCGAATATTTCTTGCCGCGATACATGGGTTTATTTGGCAACTGCAGATTGAAAAGGTTAAACGTTGCAAGCTTCAGTTCCTTCTTTGCCATGCGAGTCTCCCGCTCTGGTATTCTGCGTTACTCTTTCGTGACGAACACCGGGTAATCATGTCCGTTTCAATGGGCAAAACAAATGAGCCATAGTTCATCTGATAGGCTGGATACAGCCTGGGCTCCTCTCGGTCTAGCACATTGCGTACGGTCAAGTCATTTTTAATTGGTCCTATTATATCGTTAACCGGTTTGGTCAGATACCAAACGAATTTAAGTGTATCGGGAAATCCTTTTACAGTCCTAAATTAGTATTGCCTTGGCTCTCTTCTCGATACAGCCCAAACGCTTTCAGGACCGGCGCATCATGCATGGAGAAAAGGATAGCCTCTTCTTTAGATGACCGGTTGGCGTGCTCGTGCCAATTCCAAAGCGGCACAATGAAAGTGTCACCCTTATCCCAAGAGATCGGCTCACCGTTGACCACGGTGGTTCCGCTGCCGTGAAAGACGTGATAGATGCTCGTGCTCGTGTGGCGATGAACTTGGGTTCGCTCTCCGGCACGAAGCATCTGAACCCGACAGGATAGTGTGGGTAAAGTTGGCCCGCCGGTTAACGGGTTTACGTAATCTAAGGCAAACCCTTCAAATGGGTTGGGGTCCCCTTCAGTTAGACGCTTGAGAGACGGGTAAGTATCAGACCAGCGATAATGCAAGGGAGGTTTTATTTCTCCAGGGTTCGGGGTAACAGCTCTTGTCATGCCATAATAAGACGAGACATCAGGGCTCTCTTTGAGAGGGATCCTTTTCCCGGGGTAGGGTTCAAAAGAGATGACCTGGAGCGATTGGATGAGAGGGACGTCCAGCCCGTCGATCCATATCATGTTCTCTTCACCATCATGGCCGTGTTCATGCCAGCTCCATTGAGGTGTAAGGATCAGATCTCCCCCTTCCATTTCCATTTTTTGCCCCTCTACCGTTGTATAAGCTCCTTTGCCTTGAAGGATAAAGCGGATCGCAGCCATCGTATGGCGGTGAGGAGGAGCAATCTCACCGGGCCGGATAAGCTGGAAGGCAAAAAGCATTGTATGGCTGGTCAACTCCGATTCTTTCATGCCCGGGTTAACTAGCCGGATGGTTCTCCTCTCTACGCTTCCACCCTTGATACCAATTCGGTCTTGAGCTTGGAGTAAGCTGTCGTAGACATCCGCCCACTTCCAAAGGTGAGGTTTTACGGATGTTTTCGGGTCACGTGGGCGGTCTGCCGGGTCGATTCTCCAAATCCCAGACATCCATCTTTGTGCCAGCAGTCGATCCAGGTCCTGAGTGCCTTTAGATTCTGCCTTCATGGAACTCCCCTACCCTCTAAGTTTTTTAATGCCGGTTGTATCTCCGGTAAACACCATCATAAAATTGACCTATCATCTCGACGGAGATTCGAGCGCAATACTCGAGAGGCCATCCTGCCCGTTCGTTTCCGTATCCATCCTCAAGAGCTTTTTGAAGGATCAACTGATTGGTGCTGCTGTGTTCGCCGAGATCCGCCTCTTCATGAACCCTGAAATATTTAATATCTTCCTGACTAAGCCCGTAGTGCTGTGTAAGGCTGGAGCGAAAGTCCTGGGAGATAAAACCAAAGATCTCTTCTTCAAGATGTATGGTAAAGCACTCGGCAAGGGGTATATCGATCCATGAACGGACGAAACAGTCCACCAAGCCTCGCGCCTCCGGTATCAGTTCTGCCTCTATCATCTCGTGCGGCTGGACTCCCAGGGCGTTTCCCAACACGAGGAGCATTCTGGCATGGCCTCCCAGGGCAGGGGTAGTAAATTCTTCTCCGATTTTTTGTGCAATCAGGTCTTCGCATTCAGGATGTCTTTTGAAAAAGCCGACAAATTGATGATAGGCTGTGGCCATGCCCGTGTTGACCTCTAGGGCAAAGGCATACCAGTTTTTAATCCAGCCTTTGAGTTGCTCCCGCGAGAGAGTTCCGGCCCTCAGTTCGTTAAAGAAGGGCTGGTACTTGACTTGTTTTTCATAAGTATCCAGAACTATTTGCCTAAGCGCGGCCACTTTTTCCTTTGCCTCCTGGGGGCTCAGTTTGATATGCTCGCCCATGGACCAATTACCTTTCTTATGATATCAAGGGTGTTACGCTATTAGGACAATAATTCAATGATTACTGAGTTGTCAACTTGAGGTCTACGCCCCTGTCCGTCGATAAGGCATCGACCTGAGGTCAGCCGAAGGGGCGCTTGCTGCGTTGTCGCATCGGGCTCGCTCCTCACGTACTGCCTTGGTCGCTGCGGTGCGATCCCTCGCTTCGCCTTGCAACCACCGCCTTTTCGACGGCGGGGGTTTTTAAGATGTTGCAAACTTATGCACGGATTATGGCACGGCTGCACAGATGGGTAACCAATCTAGTGGATCACCTTGTCCTAAGGATTTACCGTCTCCTTCAGTCTTTTACCACGTGCATCTTTTTTTATTCTTCACAAGATTATTACGTGAGAAGTAGGACTAAGGAACAGAAAGGATAAGGGGAGCAGACAAAATGACGGAGCCGAAGATTTCCACGCAGCCGATTGCTGAGAAGAAGAGCTCGTATCGCAAGTGGATAGAGACAGAGGGCGTTCCGCTTATCGAGGGTTTTTTTATCGAAGATATCAAAACAGTCCCGCTTCAGCCATGGGAGCGCAAGGGAGGGTTGGGGGTGCGCATCTGTCTGGAAGGGACCGGAGAAACGGATGATGCCTATATCTGTGAGATTTCACCCGGGAAAAGCCTCAAGCCCCAGAAGCACCTCTTTGAAGAGTTGATCTACATTGTGAGCGGCAGGGGGGCCACCACCATCTGGAACGAGGCCGGACCTAAGCGCACTTTCGAGTGGCAGGAGGGTTCACTCTTCTCTCCTCCGCTGAACAGTTGGCATCAGCATTTCAACGGCAGCGGGAGTCAGCCAGCTCGCTACCTTGCCGTGACCAGCGCCCCGATCATGATCAACCTGATCCATAACCTCGATTTTATCTTTAACTGCGATTATGTCTTCAAAGACCGCTACAACTCGCAAGATGATTATTTTACGGGGGACGGGACCTGGTATGCGGGAAGGGTGTGGGAGACTAATTTTGTTTCCGACGTAAAAAACCTAAACCTGATCGAGTGGAAGGAGAGAGGCGCCGGAGGCTCTCAGGTCCGCTTCCAGATATCGGAGAACACCTTGTGTGGCCATGTCTCCCAGTTCCCCGTTGGAACCTATAAAAAAGCGCACTATCATGGCCCCGGCGCCCATGTCATTATCCTAAGCGGCCAGGGTTATTCTCTCATGTGGCCACAGGGGCAACCCATGCAGCGTTACGATTGGAAGCCGGGGAGCATGATTGTCCCTCCGGCAAATTGGTTTCATCAGCATTTTAACGCAAGTGCCGGGCCGGCGCGCTATTTGGCCCTGAGGTGGGGCAGCAAGAAGTACTATGGAATGCTGGGTGAGGGAGGGGGAGAGACTGACGTGGATGTCAAGCTCGGTGGACACCAGATCGAGTATAAAGATGAAGACCCCATGGTGCGGAAGATCTTTGAAGAGGCCTGTGCCAAGGCCGGCATTAAGAGTCAGATGGATAAGTACTACTAAAACTCACTAGTGCCGTATTGCTCGCACGTTGCCTCGAACATCGCCTGCCACTTGGAGCTCTGGTCAATAAATCCTTCCTCAATAGACTGCCTTCTCTTAAACTTTCTTGCTTGACGTCTATAGCGTCTATATGGTCTATGAAGAGAGAGATTTGCGTTTGGAATTATGAAGATCAGCAGGATCAAAGGGTTTTCTGATATCCTCCCGGGGGAGATCGAGATCTGGCAACTTGTCGAGGGGAAGGCCCGCGAAGTGTTCGCCCTGTACAACTTTTCCGAGATCCGCATCCCTATCTTGGAGAAGACGGAGCTGTTCAGTCGCTCTCTTGGAGAGACAACCGATATTGTGGAAAAGGAGATGTACACCTTTGCGGACCAAGATGCGAAAGGCTCCATGTTGACTCTCCGGCCGGAAGGGACGGCCGGGGTGGTTCGGGCCTATGTCGAGGCCGAACTATATAAGATTGAGCCGGTTCGGAGGCTATTTTATCTTGGGCCCATGTTTCGCCGGGAGCGCCCGCAGAAGGGAAGGATGCGCCAGTTCTACCAGATCGGCGCAGAGGTCTTGGGTCGGGGAGACCCCTATGTGGATGCAGAACTTCTCTTGCTCCTGAGCGATTTCTTCTTGATGGTCGGCCTGGATGGGTTGAGCCTTGAACTCAATTCCCTCGGATGTGTGCAGTGCCGTCCTCGCTATCGGCAAGATCTCTTGTCATTCCTAAGAAAGAGAGAAAAGGCACTGTGTGACAACTGCCGACGCCGTATGGACCGCAACCCCTTGCGCGTCTTAGATTGCAAGGAGGAAGGATGTCTTAAGGTCACGGGAGACGCGCCATCGATCCTGAGTTTTCTCTGCAAAGCCTGTCAAGATCACTTTAGTACGGTAGAGCAGTTGCTGCATGATACCAATCTAGAATACAGACTCAATTCACGCATGGTGCGAGGCTTGGACTACTATTGCCGCACTGCTTTTGAGTGGACCAGTGACCAATTAGGATCTCAGAATGCAGTTGCTGCCGGGGGACGTTATGATGGTTTGGTAGAGGACTTGGGGGGTCCACCCACACCGGGAGTGGGTTTTGCTATGGGAATGGAGAGACTGGTGCTCTTGTTGGGGATGAAGGAGACGAAGAAGGCTCCTCGTCCCAGCCTGTATCTGCTCTGGATAGGGACAGCGGCTCGGGCTTGGGCATTTCTAGTTGTTCATAGATTGCGTCGGAGAGGAATTACGGTGGAGATGGAGGCGGAGGAGAGGAGCTTGAAAAGTCAGATGAGGCGAGCAGACAAACTACGGGCCCTGTCTGCGTTAATTGTGGGAGATGAGGAGTTAAAAAGCGGGAAGGGGATCCTCCGGAATATGGATAGTAAGGAGCAGATTGAGGTGAGCCTGGATCGTATTGAGGACGAGCTGCTGGCGCGGAAAGTGGGTGGTTGAGCTATGGAGAGGGTTTTCGCCGATCATCTCGGTGACTGGAAGAGAAGTTGTTACTGCGGAGATCCCCGGGTTGGCGCTGTGGATCGAGAACTGATCCTAGCGGGTTGGGTTCAGCGGCGGCGCGATCACGGGGGCTTAATATTTGTTGACCTGAGGGATCGTAGCGGAATCGTCCAGGTCGTTTTTAACCCTGAGTTAAGCGCGGCTGCCCATGAGAAGGCCAAGCAGGTTCGCTCCGAGGATGTTTTGGCCGTACGTGGTTCATTGAAGCAGCGACCACCTGATACCATCAACCCTAATATCCCTACAGGCGAGGTGGAGCTATTGGTCCAAGAGGTAAGGCTCCTCAATGCCTCACAGGTCCCTCCTTTTCCTATAGAAGATGAGACCGATGCCAATGAGAATGCCCGTCTCAAATATCGTTACCTCGATTTACGCCGTCCGCAGAGTCTGGCCCCTCTTCTCCTGCGCTATCGGATGTCGAAGGGGATACGAGATTATCTGGACAGTCTGGGATTTATTGAGGTTGAGACCCCGGTGTTGACTAAGAGCACTCCTGAGGGGGCTAGAGACTATCTTGTCCCCAGTCGCATCTACCCGGGCAAATTTTATGCGCTTCCCCAATCACCCCAGCTTTTCAAACAGATTCTTATGGTGGGAGGCCTCGACCGCTATTTTCAAATAGTGCGTTGCTTCCGGGACGAAGATCTGAGGGCGGATCGTCAACCTGAGTTCACCCAGTTAGACGTGGAGATGTCTTTTGTCCAGACGGAAGATGTCTTCCAGGTAGTCGAGGGGATGATGACGGTACTCTTTAAGGAGCTTAAAGGCATCGATCTGAGGAAGCCTTTTCCGCGCCTATCTTGGAAAGAGGCGGTATCCCGCTACGGGACAGACAAACCGGATATCCGTTTTGGTCTCGAGCTGAAGGATTTTTCTTCTTGTTTTCAGAGGTCGCAGGTCAAGGTTTTTTCTGGCGCAATAGGGAGGGGTGGTGTGGTGAAAGGTATCATCGTGCCTGGGGCGGCAAACCTCTCCCGCAAAGAGCTGGACGAGTTGACTCATCTGGTGGGGAATTACGGCGCCAAAGGCCTAGCGTGGATCAAGGTGACCGAGGGGGAATGGCAGTCTCCAATCGCTAAGTTTCTCTCCGAAGAGGAGCGCGGCGAAATCCGCAAGGTCACAGAGGCAAAGAGCGGCGATCTCATTTTCTTTTTGGCCGACGAAGCAAAAATAGTTCATGAATCCCTCGCAAACCTTCGTCTCCATCTCGGAGAAAAGTTGGGGCTGAGCTCGCGAAAAGACTATTCTCTGGTCTGGGTTGTTGATTTCCCTCTGGTGGAATACGACACGGGAGAAAAGCGTTACGTATCCGTCCATCACCCCTTCACAGCGCCCTTGGAGGAGGATCTCCCGCTCTTGGCAAGAGAACCCCTTAAGGTCAGGTCCAAGGCCTACGATTTGGTTTTGAACGGGGTAGAAATAGGGGGAGGGAGCATCCGTATCCATCAGGTTGGTTTACAAAGGCAGGTCTTAGGGCTCTTAGGCATCGGTCCGGAGGAGGCAGAGGCAAATTTCGGGTTTTTCTTGCAGGCGCTGAGCTTTGGCGCGCCTCCTCACGGGGGCATCGCTTTTGGTATCGACAGACTCGCGATGATCTTGAGCGGCGCGCAGTCGATTCGTGAGGTCATTGCATTTCCAAAGAGTCAAAGGGCCGTGTGCCTGCTCACCGACGCGCCATCACCTGTGGATTCCAAACAGCTCAAGGAGTTGGGCCTCAAGATAGTCTTAGGTGACTAAGAAAATACCTCTCATCATGCGTTTTCTTTGGCCGGACCTTGAGGGATAAAAGTGGTTCTGTTATTCTGTAAACTACCGTGTTCAAGCTAGTCCCTTTACTCTTTTTACTCTCCTCTTGCACCCTGGGTCCTGGGAATTTTCAGAGTAGACATTCCACCGATTTGGGAGCGAGAAATATCAGGCGGATTGCTATCCTTCCCCCAGATCCGATGCCCCTCGGGAAAAAAATTCAACTTCCCTATTCTCCTGTCTTATCGAGTGAAGGAAAAGGTGGAGAGAAAGAGGCTGCTTCCATTCTGAGTAATCATCTTTACTCCACCATGTCTGCTTTGACTCATTGGCAGATCATTTCAGACCGGGAGGTTAGGGAAGTGAGGACAATGATTCCACACGGCGGGGAAAGCGCCCGGGCCCGGAAACTGGGGGAGTTGGTCTATGCAGACGCAGTGATCTCAGGCCGGATCCTTCGTTATCGCGAGAGAGTTGGAAAAGAATGGGGGGCCAAAAGCCCGGCATCCGTGGCCTTCGTCCTTGACCTGTGGGATGTAAAACGAGGGGATCTTATTTGGTCTGCACGTTTTGATGAGACTCAGAAGGGCCTGAGCGAGAATCTTTTTGCCCTGGGTGAGTTCACCCAAAGAGGCGCGAGATGGCTAAAGGCTGAGGAGCTGGTCTTGGAGGGGATCAAAAAAGCAGTCAACCAACTGCACCAAACCCTGTATCGCCGGGCTACTTAGGCAAAGGCTTCCGTCTTCAGGCTGACAAATTCAATTTTACCAGAACAACATCCAGAACTTTTCAGTGTAGCAGCGACTCTGCTGTGTGCAGGGGTTTTCCCAGAAGATGGCTCAGACGTTTTCCGAGGCTCTCCAACCTCTTCACTCCCCCTCTATCGAGAAGCACGGTTTCTCCGTCTTTGAGTATGAGACGTAGGGAAGGAACCGGATATTTCTGAGCCGTAGTGGAACCGGCCACGGCAAAACCGCTATAGACCTCATCTGTCCCGAGTCTCAAACCTGTCACTTCGTCATAATCCACACGAAGCCTGGTGCTGTTAAAAATACTACGTTTGTAAAGTACCACATGCTGTTTCTTATGATCGAAGAGGATGGTCCTTTTTAGGGAGAGGAGAAACAGAGAAATGCCGAGGAGGATGAGATTCATAATGGGGAAGTACCATAGAGAAATTGCAGGGCCTTCAAACCCCCGTTGCCGAATCGCCTCCAAGATCGGGACCGAGAGGAAGAGAAGGGCCACAGCGATCCCCAAACAGAGAAAGCCAGGGAAGCGTACCCCTTGCCATACAAGACCGAGTTTCTCTTGGTCCTCTGCATCGACGCGGAATCCGAGTCGGCTTCCGATCACCTCAAATTGAGCCGGGTATCCTTCCATCTAAAACTCGTTAATCGTGTAATCGTTACTCGTATAATGGTACCACTACCGAATCAACGAATAACAAATAACGAGCAACCAATTTGCGTCGGATTCAAAACTAAGATATTTGAGATCTAAGGGCTATTGACCTTTCCGCGCGCGATAAAAATCTTTGAAGCGATAATCCTTCAAGTGGATGAGCTTGCGGTAAGAACCGAATCTCTCCTCCGGGTTTTGTACCTGGTCCAAGAGATCGACCGGGGTTTCTTCGGTTTCAAATACTCTGACTCTTTTGTAAGTGGTGGATCGCTCTCCCGGAATGCGTCCCATCTCACGAATCAGATCGCGGAACTGATAGGGCTTCATCAATTGGCCAAATCCGGCTCCGGCCGCAGTAGAAATGCTTTCGTTGATGAGCGTTCCCCCAAAATCATTGGCGCCTGCCATGAGGCCGAGCTGAGCAAGTTTGGGACCCTCTTTGACCCAGGAGACTTGCAAATTGGGAATCCAGTTATTGAGCATCATGCGCGAGACCGCGTACATTTTCATCACCTCGGCCCCGGTGGCCCCGGTGCGCAAGCCCGCAATCCTTTTACGATAATACATAGGGGTTTCTTCAAAGACGAAACTCAAAGGCACAAACTCGGTAATCCCCCCGGTCCGCTTTTGAATGTCTCGCAAGATCCCCAGATGGACGGCCTTATGACGGGAGTTTTCAATGTGGCCATACATGATCGTAGAGGTAGTAGGAATACCCAATTCGTGTGCGGTCTGAATCAAATCTACCCATTGTGCAGTCGTGATGCGGCCTGGCGAGATCTTATCCCGCACTTCATCTATCAGGATTTCGGCGGAGGTTCCAGGCAAACTGCCGACGCCGGCATCTTTAAGCGCAGACAGGTAATCCCGTACAGTGACCCCGGTCAGGGTAGAACCATTGAGCACTTCTTCAGGGGAAAAACCGTGGATGTGCAACTCAGGCAGAGCCTCTTTGAGGGCCTGGCAGAGCTTCACGTAATACCAGCCGTCCATGCCTGGAGGCAACCCAGCCTGCACACACACTTCCCTAGCTCCCAGATCCCATGCCTCCTGGGCACGTCGAATGACTTCTTCCAGTGGGAGGAAATAGCCTTCTTCTGCCAGATGCCCCCGGCTGAAGGCGCAGAAGCCACAGGCCTTGACACACACGTTGGTAAAATTGATGTTGCGGTTGACCACATAGGTCACGACATCCCCCACGCTCTTTTTGCGCAAACAGTCCGCCACAGCCGTCATAATGAGGAGATCGGTGCCGGAGGCGTCAAAAAGCTGGCCCGCTTCTTCCACCGTAATATCCTCTCCTGCCAGGGCTCGATCCAGAATG
>JAPUHZ010000292.1 GCA_027297485.1 Deltaproteobacteria bacterium | reverse complement strand
TTCAGGCAATTTGTTCAGCGAGCCCCCTTCTTCCGATTTGTCAGGCAGCACCCCGTTGTATTGGTCGTTTTGTAAATAAAGTTTCTTGGCTTTAGAATTGACAGTATCACGCGAGAGCCCTAACAAACCTTCTCTATACTGTCAAGAGAAACGCGCTATCTGTCAGTAACAAGCAATCAAGCCCCGCTCCAGAATCTTATCCCCTCAGCCCTATCCTTGACACGGAAAAATCTGTTTGACAGAGAAGCAGAGTTTACGATATAGATGGCCCGCTTAAATTTTAGAGTGATGAGAGAGGATATGTATAGGGCTATAAAGAACAGAATGAAATTTTGACTCGTTTAGGCGCCGGCACACCTATGAGAAAACTTCTTCGCCGTTACTGGTGGCCCGTGGGATTTTCAGATCATCTAAAGAACAAACTGACTTTCATCCGATTGTTGGGTGAAGATCTTGTTCTTTTCCGCCACGGTAATGGCAGACCTGGGGTGTTAGGTGCTCTCTGTTCGCATCGTCGTGTAAACCTTTGTCTTGGGAACGTGACGAAGAATGGCTTGAGTTGCAGATACCATGGGTGGATGTATGACATTGACGGTAAAGTTTTGGAGACACCTGGGGAGCCACAAGAGAGCAAGCTTAAGGAGATTGTCCATCACCTATCATATCCAGTTGAGGAGTTGGGAGGGTTGGTGTTTGCTTATCTTGCCAACCTGTGCCGCTCCTGCCGAGGTTCCAATTTCTGGCCGCTGAGGGGCATAGAGATTCCACAATCCAGGCCTTTAACGATTGCAATTGGCTTAAATGCGTTGAGAACGGCATTGACCCGTTCCATGTGAGTTTTGTCCATGGGGATGTTTGGACGGCTGTGGCCGGCGAACCAGAAAAAGTTTTCTTTGAAGAGACGAAGTGGGGAGGCGTATACAAGGCAATTCGAGCAGGGCGGAAAGTGGGCGAGTACAACTACCGGGAACACCCTATCATCATGCCCGGTATAGCCTCTGGGGGAGACTCTGCGGTGAGCTTTGGAGAGGATGTTCAAGCTAGTCCGTTGCCGACCGTGACAGCTAGATGGAGTGTGCCAATTGATGATACGCACACGATGAATGTCCGGTTATTCTATAGACCCCCCAAGGCAGGCCCTAAACAAAAGCGCCGTGCGAGTGCAAAACAACTTCGGATAGAACCATACAAGGAGTATAAAGAAATTGATAATCCAACTCTTGGTTATGATATCCCTTCGGCGATACCTGGGGAAGACGCCACTATATTAGAAAGTCTGGGCCCTATCGTCGACAGAGAGAACGAGAATCTTTCGGTGATTGATGGAGGCATCTCTATAATGCGGGATTTCTATTTGAAACAAATTGAGGCTATAAGGGCCGGGAAGGACCCCAAGGGCGTAATCAGGGATAAGGAAAAGAATCAGCTTATAGTCATCGGGGGCAATTACGAGTGGGCCTCGGCAGATGAACGGAGAGAGTTGTTGCGGGCTACTGCGTGATAAACAGAGAAAGAAAGGCCAGATGAAAGTGATGAATGGCGGGGCTCCAAGGAAACTATAAAATTATATCAAATTCCTCGAGGGTGTAATTTTATGACAGAGCTGGATAAAGGCGAATATATCGATGTCGACGGCATTAGGACATTTTACATCAAAGGTGGTAGTGGCCATCCCTTGTTCTTAATCCACGGAGCATCCCCTGGTGCCTGCTCGACTGTCAACTGGGGGCCAAGCATAGAGGGCCTTGCTAAGTCGGGATTTACCGTCTACGCCTTTGACCAGGTAGGATTTGGGAACACAGACAACCCGGAGGACCACTCTTTGGAGTACAGGGTGACTCATGCGAAGTCCTTCATCAACAAATTAAAGCTTGATCGTTTCCATGTAATAGGCAACTCACAGGGGGCCTATATTGCTGCGAGAATAGCATTGGAGGACCGAAGAGTCGGAGGATTGGTCCTGGTGTCAAGCGGCACATTGGCACCTCAAGGGTCCGCAGAATCCCAGGCTATTTCCAAAGAGCACGGAGAGAAACTAAGGAGTTATACGCCCAGCGTCGAGAACGCACGAACGCTTACCATGGGTACACTATTCAATAGAGAATTAGTGACTGAGGAACTGGTTCAACAACGGTATGCGATGAGCACGGGGAAGAATTACGAGGCGCAATTAAAGCGTAAGGAGGCCCCTCGCCCAAAGCCGATTCATGACGAGCTACGTAACTTGAAGGTGAAAACTCTGATCCTATGGGGCGGGAATGATCGAGGGGTAACGCTGGAGCGGGCCATCCTACTTTTCCAAATCATTCCCAATGCCGATCTCCATATCTTTGCTAAGTGCGCCCATTGGGTACAATGGGATCAAAGATTAAAGTTTCAGAGGCTGGTGATTGACTTCCTAGATTCATCCATTTAGACTGCACTCTTTTTGCATGGCGGTTTCATAGACCCCCCTACCGGCGCAGGTGAAAAGGCATTTAAAATATGGAGGATGAGCAGTGGTCATAGAAAAAAAACTAAACGAGCTTGGTTTCCAGGTGCCAAAGACACCCAAGCCCGCCGGAACATACATCGGAAGTGTCCAGGTCGGTAACATCTTGTTTGTGGGTGGCAATATAGGGCGCTTTGATGGGCAGCCACTCAAATATTCAGGTAAAGTTGGTGATGCAGTGACACTCGAACAGGCGTATGAAATGGCGCGCAATTGTGCTCTTCTTCACCTCGCTAAAATCAAGGCTGCACTGGGAGACTTGGATCGGGTTGAACGTATTATAAAGGTCAATGGATACGTTAATGTCGCACCCGGTTTCAAAGACATGGCCAAAGTGGTAAATGGCGAATCGGATCTCCTGGTTCAACTCTGGGGGGAGCATGGCGAGCACACTCGTGCGGCTGTCGGAGTTGCGTCTCTCGGTGCCGATGCTCCGGTCGAAACTGAGGTCATCGTCCAAGTTAAGGACTAGGGAAATCGCTATCGACCAGTGGCAAAGGAATCGATCAGCTCGATGTAAGATGGGAACGTTGATCTTCCTGGCTATACTGCCCGCGTGCAAATCCTATCCAGTGGCGTGGGACTCTTCATGATGACCTTTCAACTACCGAGCACTCGTCCTCTTTCCACTGCTCGATCCCAGAGCCAATGGACAGCTGCGTCTTTTCTCCGCAATCTGTGCCCTGGCAACGCCTTTGGTGTCCGTTCCACCAGTGACTTGAAAGCAGGGTTCCCCTTAAAGTCTCCCGAATCACTGCATCACCCATGCTCTTACATCTCTGTTACGCTCAACTGTTTTCGTTACAATCCCCATAGACGACCGTAGCAGCTTCACCGGATGGTTTCGTTCAACCGGTTTTATCCACAATGCGCTCGCACCTACCTGCTCTTGCTGCAGCTGCACGTTCGCATTACGGATAAAACCTATCCATTTGTCACTGCGATTGAATGGCTAACGGATCTGCCAATAAGCTGTGGGCGCAAACAAAGAAGCCACAAGCGAAACTTACGACCTCCAGCAATGCATACCGTCAGTCTTCATTGGCTTGTTAGACACCATTGTCGGGAGGTGCCAACAGAACGAGTGGTATCGACGGGCATGATCCGAGACTCGGGTATAAGGGTGTATACTGCGTAGCTGCCGTCAAACGCCCTGCCCATGCCGCCCATCACAGCGCTTACTTTGCTCCCGCACTTGCAGCCTATTTCCAGAACCCTTTAAACACCGCTTTGCAATCACCAGCAATCTCTATCGTTTCTAGCAGGGTGTCAAGTTTCGTTTATCACCGCTGATGTATGAGTCTATGTGTAAATTGGGGGGGGAGGGAGTGGAAAGGAAAATGGCTTTCACATTTGGGGCATGATCCGGCAGGTTCCGAGATTGATCTGCCCATGCTCAGGGTCCCGGGTGATGACTGTATCTCCCGTTCCGATATACCGGCCCCCGTCATGGGGATGCCATAGCGGAGTTGGAAACAGATCAATATCAACGTCACCGTCCTCAAGGACGTTTTCAAGTATGGGACCACCCGGCACCTCGACAGGTGGAACCTGCCGTAGTTCACCCAACAACCTCCGCCAGTTCTGTACCGAGTCTCTGATGGACGTGCACTCCTCGATACACGATGAATGGCTGAATCTCCGGAGTGAATTATTTGCATTGGAGAGTATTATAAACCCTTTGGGGTATCCCCCTATTTCATCAATCAAAAAAGCAAGACCACCATCTGGCATCGCTTCAGCAGTCTGGGTAATAGGACCAATATCTTTGTCTCGATCTGCGCCAAAGACTTCTCTGAGTTACCCGACCTATTTGACCTTTCTGATCTAGTCTCGAAGATCCGGCATATTCGTGTTTCCCCCTTAGCTAAATTTAAGTCGTTTCTGATCCGAAAAAGGCCCCACGAGGAAATCGCTGGCTGCTCTATTTAAAGATCTCACGGGCAAACTTCAGGGCCGGAATGCGCACCTTGGTGTACTGTTCCTCCGACTGATTCTCTCGACTGAAGAAATCCTCTTGGCTCAAGAAATCCTTGGCTGCCCTGACTCCGATCCTGGTCATCCATTTGGTATCGACATCCAGACGCCGTGTCGCCTGCCCAAGAGCTTTGCTATACAGCTCCTGTCCTTCTTTACTGAGCAGCCAGTTGATAAACACCTTGGTGGCGTTGGGATGGGGAGGGTTCTTGATAACCACCGGTCCGCCATTGCCGGTCGAGACGGGCATCCCTTCCTTTAAGGGAGGAATGGGTTTAGCGGGAAGACCCGCTTTGGTAAAGGGCTGGAAGGTAAAAAAGGTAGGGCCAAGCGTGATGGCAAGCTTGCCTTTGGCCAATTGGTCCGCAAGCGTCCTTCGTTTGCCTAGGACAAGCTTCCCCTGCGCGAGTTTTTTAAGATAGTCTGCTCCCATACGTGCCCATAGGAAAGCCCACAAGCCACGTCCCGCTCCAGGTAATCGTGGATCTAAGAGCCCAACCTTGCCTGTCCACTTGGGATTGAGCAAGTCATTGTAAGACTGTATTTCTTCGGGCCTAACCAATTGTGAGTTATACCAGACGTTGCTGAGCTCATAGCCAGAGGGTAAATAGCCAAAGCGCTTGCCCTTATCACCCCAGAAATGTCCACCCCACCAATTTTTGGGATCTTTAACCTCGGGCAGAATCCAGTAGGGCTTCAGGGGGTCTAGGGCTCCTAACGGGCGGAGTCTGTGTGAATAGTTGCCGTAAGTACCGGTATACACATCAAAATAGTGGATACCACTTTTGAACTCATCGGCGATCCTTCTGGCAACAGCCGAGCCCCGGGCCGGCACAATCTCGACATTGATGCCAAACTTTTTTTTCATCGCTGCTCCCAGTTGTTTCCTCAGCTCAGCACTCGGAGGGATATTGACTACAATCTTGCCCTCTTTTCGCGCGGCGGCCTTGGCCTGCTCCCAGTCCTCCTGCCAGCCGGCTTGAGTAAGTCCAGGGCCAACCAATCCAAGCAGAAGCAGGGGCAGGCTGATGAGTTTCGTAACACTGCCAATCTTCGACCTCAGCGAATTCAGATGCTTCATTTCTCCCTCCATTTCTTCTTTTCTTAAACCTGACCTGTGCTTGCGGTTCGATGGCACCCCTTTGTCCGGCTCGGACGCAGCACCACCAACGCATAAGCAACTCAACCCGGAGAAGTTTTTATTATACCTCTTCGAGGCTGTCAAGGCCCATCCGGTTTTCCTTTAAAAAGCGCGGCTGAGGTAGAGCAAAGAAAAACCCAGCCGCAGATAAGAGTGCGCATGGTTTTTATTATCCCCAGAACAGTTTTTCGCAAGATAATTTCAACTTGGATCTGCAACAGTACACGGTGGCATCAGAGGCTTTCAACTTTGAAGTTGTCGGCCACGGCTATCTGAAAGTACCTTGGCGGACACCGGCCGCTAAATCCGCAAATATTGGGTCCGGCATCGACACTCCCCGCATCCACAAGGTTGGCGGGCGACCCATAGCGTACCTTGGAGGGTATAGCTTCCCTCCAACTTTTTTTCGGTACCCTTGTTGCGGACGTCACGGATCCGAAACAAATTAAGCCTCTGCATTTCCTCCCGGTCAACAGTGCGACGAGGACCTCTTTTTTCACAACGGGTTCCAGGACAGTGCTGGACATTTGGCTATAGGAGGGAAAAGCGCATATAAGGGGGTCGGTTTCGTAGACCTTTTGGATGAAGTAGGACCAGCGCTTTTTAAACTCCTTAGAGATGAGTGGAGGGGGAACCTCCGTGACCTCGGCCGGTTCTTGGTCGGAACCGCGGACAAGCCGGCGCATGATGTGATATCCCGCCTCATGGCTTTCCGTGGCGTTGGTCACTTGATTTCGGAGTGGTTTTTGGCCCGTGCCCTTGGACGACCACGGGTTGTGGCTGGTGACCTTAGGGTCCGTAAGGCGGTAGCCGCCACTTATTTAAATGGCAGGTTACCTTCAGAAAGGGAGGTTAGAACGATCACGGCGCATTGGGGAGACGCCGCCTGTGTCGCGCAACAGTTGCTCCTGCACGCGCTCAGCAACAGCGTGTGATGAGGTATGGAGGATACCCCTTTGCTTCCTTCAGGCATCCCAGTAGCTAAGCTTTCCTCCGTAGGTCTCCTCGAGCGGGCAAAGGACATCCAAGACAGCCAATCTTTCGGAGGCTATGGCCCTTCTTATCGCGTCGAGGAGGTCAGATGGTCGTTCAACTCTTTCCGTATACGCGCCGAATGAACTAGCCAGGCTGCACAGGTCAGGGAGGTTAAAGTTCGTCCCTATAACCCTTCCCCCGTACTGCCGAATTTGATCTCTCTTCATACTCCCATAGACCGAATTGTTCACGATCAGGAAGAGAATGGGAAACCCGGAAGACTTAGCCGTGGCGAGGTCGTGGATTTCCATCATGAAAGCGCCGTCCCCGCCCACGCACACCACGGGGCGCGTAGGCTCGGCATACTTAATCCCGATCGCCGTTGAGAGGGCGTTGCCGACCGCTCGAAAGTCGCCCCCATGGTAAACTCGGGTGTTGGTCGAGAAGCGACGTAGCAAGTCAATGGTGACCGATTCCCCGATGACCACGGTCTCTTTATCGATAGCCTCGCGCAGGGCGTGAAAAATCTGCCATCTCTGTATGGGTCCATCCGCGGCCTGGCCCTGCCGTGCAATCTCGTTCAACCATTGGTCTTTGTCTTTGACGATCCTTTCAAGCCGTTGTGACGGCTCGTCTCTGCGAGAACCGGTAGCCTTGAGCCGGTCTATCATCCTACGTAGGGCCACCTTGGCGTCCGCGTTGATCTTGAGATGGACCGGGTACGTCTTTCCAATCTCCGCCGGGTCGATGTCGATCTGAACAATCTTGGCCCCGTCTGGGATGACTTTGTTCCCATAGCCGAGCGTGAGCGTCTGGCTGAAGGTTGTCCCTACAGCCAAGATAACATCCGATTCCCGACAAACTTGGTTGGCAAATGGAAAAGCGCCCAAGCCAAGGACGCCGAGGGACAGAGGGTTGTTCTCCGGAATAAGCCCCTTGTGGGAAGGCGTGGTGCCGATGGGGGCGGAGATTAGTTTGGCCAGATCCACTATCTCTGTCTCGGACTCGGACCAGTAAACTCCTCCACCTGCGATGATGATAGGAGCAGCTGCACGGGTCAGGTCCATTACTGCCCTCTCGACAAGGAGAGGGTCGACCTCTTTGGCTTTAGCAGGCGTTTCTACCCATGGGGGTGGTGGCACGTCCACCTCCACCTTCTGGACATCCTCTGGGATGCTCAGAAAAACGGGTCCTTTCCTGCCAGTGACGGCCGCTCGGTGAGCTTTCCTCAGGGAGTCCAAGAAGTCGCCGGGCCTCTCTAACCTCGCACTAATTTTAGTTACGGGTTCAAGTATCTTTACCTGTGGCACCTCGTGCAGAGAGGAGGCGCCTTTGCCGGAGAATTGCTTGCGTATGTCACTTCCAATCGCCATGACCGGAACTGATTCCTTGTAAGACTGTGCAATCCCGGTCGTAAGGTTTGTGACACCAGCCCCGCCCGAGGATAAACAGACGCCAAGTCGTCTGGATGCCCTGGCATAACCGTCCGCCATATACGCCGCTGAGAGCTCGATCTGTGCAGGGACGTAGTCTATCCCCGATTCCGAGTAGATGGCGTCGGTGATCTCCAGAGCGGAATGTCCTAGGACACCAAAGATATGATGTACCCCGGCTTCCTTGAGGTAGCGGATAAGGACTTGAGCAACCGTCAATTTCATGGGGCTTTCTACATTTCCGGATGTCGATGCAAGTTATTAAATGGTAGGATTTTCTTTTTGAGTCCCGACCACCGAACACCCGAGAATTTCCGCAACCCCCGCCGATCAGCCCGCCATCAATGGTCCCAGGCGACGACCGAAGCGGCAAACTGGCCGGGTCTCCGTGCATTTGGGCGGACAATATCCGATAACGGACTATTATGTCAACCTGGCTGCCGGAGCACAGGCAGGCCCGAGCTGGTTTTCAGGCAGAGCTGGACGTTGCCTCGATCTGGTAGATGTAATTTGATTTCTGGCAGAGTTGAGCGAGTTTCTTTTGTCGGTAGCAGGTTGAAGTGTGAAATTCAGGTCGGCTCAAGTCTTTTGATCGGAGAGTTTTCCTCGACTGTTGAGATCAAGCAGGGCGATGAGATAACTGGGGAGATTCCATCAAGTCGGATAAGAGTATTTCCCAAATAAGGGACCCTTGTGCCTGATATTGAGGGATTATTTTAGATCCATTACCGCCTTCTATCGGTCTCTTCATCGTCTTTCCCTCACTGAATTTTATCAGGATCCGAAAGTTGATACCTCACCTTCAAGAGGTCAGATAGCCAATCATTACCTCTTCATTCATTTGGGCCTCGCGTAGACTACCATTCTACCTAAAGGGAGCTGTCGGAATTTAAAGATACATATTCTTCAGTATGTTACTGCCTCTCTATTTTTCAAAGGAATCTGTTGACATTACGATTATTTATAAATAGATATTCAAAGTATTAAGGAAATGGAACCCCCCTTTTTATAATTAATGAACCTGAGAAAGAAATTCGGCAGCGTCACTGCTGCCGACGACGTGAGTTTCGATGTCAAAAAAGGTGAGGTCCTTACCCTGCTTGGGCCTAGCGGCTGCGGCAAGACCACTACGCTGCGCATGATTGCCGGTTTTGAAATGCCGGACAGCGGCGAGGTAAGAGTTGGCGGAAAAACGATTGCCTCAGCAAGACAGCGTCTCTTCCTCCCTCCCGAAAAGCGTGAGATGGGGATGGTTTTTCAGTCCTATGCGGTATGGCCCCACATGACTGTGTTTGAAAACATTGCTTACCCCTTGAAGTTGCGCAGGGTGAGGGGGAAAGAGGTTCGAGAGCGGGTTTGC
>JAPUHZ010000291.1 GCA_027297485.1 Deltaproteobacteria bacterium | reverse complement strand
CAGTGCCTTGAGGGCTGCCACCCCTACCCCTTCACGTGATTAATCCTACCGTTTGGGCCTGCACCAAGCCTCACGTTCGGTTCCCTCGTCCTTCAGTCTCCTTCCCCTCGGAATAGCCTGAATGTAACAAATTAAATACGTTCGTATTAGAAGGGAAGGGAAGTCAGAGCCAAGATTTGTCTTCCTAAGATCTCCCCTACAAATACCCCAAGAAGGGCAATGTAAAAGAGTCCTGTTGCAGCCATAGTGTGGGGTATCTTCAAAGTCCTCCATATCATATAGGATAAGATTAACGGACCGACCTGAGCTACCAATAGGCGGCTCGAAAGGAGAAAGAGATGGTCCTCCCAAAGCCGTTGGAGACTCAAGACCGTATTTGCGGTTCCCAGAAGATAGAGCCATAGCGGTAGAGTGGATAGAAAGATAGTTTGGACAATTAGGGAGATGACAAAGAACCGAAAAATACGGACAAAAGGGTCAATGCTTTGGCCTGTATCGATCAAATACCAGTGACCGATCAGCATGCCAACAGTCACTCCTCCTAAGAGAAGGGCGGATAAGAAAAAGCTCACAGGATAGAGGAGGGTTTCGAACGACCAGAAGGGTGCTTGGTAAAAACTGTGCGAGCTCAGGGCTAGCCCTGTCAGACCTACCAAGAGAGAAAAAGAGAAAGTTCGAGCCCTAAAGAGAGTATGTTCTCCCCAGAGGGAGAAGAGATAAAGGGCAAAAAAAAGAACGAAAAGGATGTAAAAAATCATCTCGGCTCCCATGCCAAGGTCTATCCCCCCAGGAAGAGATTTATAGTAAAGCTGAACTTTACCTAAGAGACCTAAGAGACTGAAGATAAACAGGACTCCTGCCGTCGATTTGAAAAATCCCCGCTCCAGTTCATGAAATGGAGTCGCTGCTATAGCAAACAGCCCCCCCAAGGCAATCTGATAAAAAAGGAGCAGAAAACTACCTGGAAATGCCTGCATGGTTATTAAGCCCGCGTTGTTGATCGGAGAGGCCTTTCCCCTATGTGGAGGCAGACAGCTCCTCTGAGAAACCTCTGGATTCTTACTTTTTCGAAGCCTGCCTGGTGGATGACCTCGGCAATAGTCTCAGGCGGGACAAAAGTCCTTACGGAGTCAGAGAGGTATTGGTAGGCGGCGCGGTTATAGGCTAATCCTGCGCCGATCCATGGGACGAGGCGGTAGAAGTAAAAGGAGTAGAAGAGAGAAAAAGGGGCCCCGGAGGGAGGAAACATGTCCAGGGATACGAGTCTTCCTCCGGGCTTTAAAAGGCGATAGGCCTGAAGAAAAAAAAGAGTGAGATCGGGGATATTGCGCAGGACAAAGGCTGTCATAATTGCATCAAAGGCTTCATCTTTAAAAGGAGGGACTAGCGCAGTCCCCAAGACGTAAACTGTTTTTCGGCCGTAGCTGAGCCTACGTTTTTTTTTCTGGGCAACTCGAAGCATTTCTAGAGAAAAATCTAATCCCAAGATCCTCCCGTTTTCTTCTATCTCTCTTGCGGCGGCTAGGGCAAGATCGCCTGTCCCGGTCCCGAGGTCCAAAACGAGCCTATCACTGCTCTTTAGGGCTAATGCCTTGACGGCCTTTTTCCTCCAGAGGCTGTCGAGATGAAAGCTAATAACGCGGTTAAGCAGATCGTAGCGCTGAGCAATACGGTTAAATATGTTTTGAATAAACTCTTGGCGCTGATCCTGGGATGGAGACATAATGGACCTACAAGCGAACAGGATTAGAGAGTCTGTTGGAAGATATTTTTCTTAGGCCGGTCAAAAATCTCTTTCAATAATTAGCTGAACCAGAGTCTTGAGTCCATTGCGGTAAAGCGAGGGGGGGAGTTTTTTAATGGGCTTGAATGCCTGCTGCGCATAGCTTTTGGAGAAGGCTTTCGCCTGATGGATCGCTGTTCCGTGGCGAATAGCTTGAATGGCTTCTTGGATCTTTTCGTCTGTTGGGTGGCTGCACTCGAAGGCCTCTGCAACGGCCTTCTGTCCTTCTTTTAAGGCTAGGATAATCGGAAGAGACGGATTGCCATCGCGCAGATCCATTCCTGTGGGTTTGCCCAAAAGCCCCTTGTGTCCTACCACGTCTAACACGTCGTCGATCATTTGAAAGGCAATCCCCAGATTAAGACCATAATGACCTACCTCTTCGACTAGGGATGGACTGGCCCCGGCCAAGTAAGCGCCTACCTTGGCCCCGGTTTGAAATAGTGAGGCCGTTTTCCGCTTTACAATTTCCAAATAATCTTTAACGGTGACCGCTGGGTTTCGGTTGAAGAAATCTTGGAGCATTTCTCCCTCGGTTAAGTGAGTGCAAGCATCTGCAGTCCACTGAACTACTGTCTCGTCAAATTTTCCTGCAAACTCAAAAGCTTTAATGAAAAGGAAATCACCCGCTACTAGGGTAGCTTTAAGTCCAAACCTCTTGAAGGCGGATTCCTTCCCGCGTCGGATCTCACCGCCGTCGATAATATCGTCGTGAAGTAAGGTGGCTGTATGGATCAGCTCTATAGCGGTAGCAATATCCACTATATCGTCTACGCCGTCAATTCTTTCCCCCCCAAACACCTTAAAGGCGAGTAGGGTAATCATAGGACGGACCCTTTTTCCGCCTCCATGGATGAGGTGTGAGGAGATATCTGTCAGCATGTGTTCAGAAGAATGAATGGAGCGAGCAAGCTTTTGCTCCACTAGCTCCAATTCTTCGGCTACGGAGTTGAAGGGATCGATGGCCCCCATGAAAGAGGGCAGCTTGCCGACAATATCTGCCAAAAAAGAAGGATTTGGCGTTTTTCTTTTGCTTTCCTGAAACAGAAGGGGCTCCATTGCTCGATCTAGATGAGAGGCAAAATGGCACAGATCGGAAGATAGGTCAAGCTCAATGCTAGTTGAACGGAACGAGCCCCCTGTGTTAGTAATAGCCAAAGATTCAACTCAGGATCTCCAAGGTCAGCCTGAATCAAAGTGAGTGAGGAACAAAACAGTCTTAGTCCGGCACGGGTCGTTCCTGTTTTTCCTTTATCGAAGGTGGTCCTTTTCCCGAAGGTTCATCTCCCTTTGCACATCTTCGAGCCGCGGTACAGGAAGATGGTTAAGGATGCGATGGCAAATCAGCGGCTGATCGGGATGGCCGTGTTACGAGGGGGTTGGGAAAAGAGTTATTCCGGGAATCCGGATATCTATCCCGTAGGCTGCGTAGGGGAGATCGTTAGCGTTACCCCGCTCCCTGATGGGCGTTACAATATTGTTCTTTACGGCGTTAGGGAATACGAGATTCAGGAACATATTCTTGACCAAACGCCCTATCGTCAGGCAAAGGTGCTCTTCAGAGAAGAGCCAAAGGCATCGGAACAGGTTTTCCCGGTTTCTATGAAGAGGGAGATCTTAGATCTTGTACCGCAGATCATAGAAGAAGAATCGGATCTTGTGAAAATTCTAAGAGACCCATCTTTGAACGAGGAGACCTGGTTGAACCTATGTTGTTTTTCTTTAGATGTCTCAATCCTGGAAAAACAGAGTCTGCTTGAGGCAAAATCGTTAGAGGAACGGGCCACTTACCTCCTTAACGTGCTTCATTTTAAGGTCGTCGAGAAAGGGACCGCTTTTGAGGGCTTTCGGGAATCCAAGGATCGGAAACCTCACCATTAAAGGAAGTGCCTAATTTTAAAGAGTTTGTCAGGAGAGAAGAAGGTGGACCTTCATTTTTAACTGCAAATCAAGCCGATTTTCCACTTGACAACTGGGACCTTCCATTAATATAAGAACGAACCTTGTAGTAAATTTTTACAAACCCTTTGAAATCAATGAAAGGGGTAGAAGGAGGGCAGGATCATGGAGCTGTATCTTTTTATTTTGCGCTGGATTCACTTTCTTGCGGGTATTACCTGGATTGGTCTCCTATACTATTTCAATCTCGTCCAGACGCCGTTTTTTGCCGAGACTGAAGCCCCTGTAAGAAGTGGAGCGGTCCAAAAACTAGTCCCCCGGGCTCTCTGGTGGTTCCGTTGGGGGGCTATGTTTACTTTCCTATCTGGGATTTTAATCTATATGCACCGTCTGGGTGAAATGGGAAGCACTGTCTTTTCTACATCCTCCTATGGATTGGCGATAAGCATAGGCGGCCTGATGGGGACACTGATGTTTCTCAACGTTTGGCTAGTTATCTGGCCGAAGCAGAAGGTGGTCATTGCGTCTGCCACGCAGGTGGCGCAGGGAGGGCAAGCGGATCCTGAGGCGGCGGGCTGTGCCCGTAGGGCAGCTCTTGCATCCAGGACCAACACCTTATTCTCGATCCCCATGCTTTTCTACATGGGGGCTGCTAGTCACTATCCATCATTGGCAGGAGGGGCAGACAGCGGGACGGCCTTTTGGCTGCTCATTATCTCTACTGTGATTATAGTGGCAGTCGAACTCAATTGCCTTGTTGGAACACAAGGTGCAACCAAGAAACCCTTGGATTCGGTATCCGGGACTCTCTGGTCTGGATTTATTCTCACAGCAGTTCTCTACTTGCTATTTTTGGTCATTATCTGAGAGCTTAAGAAGAAGAATTGAGAAAAGCAGCAAGGTCGGCAATAGCGGACCTGAGATAGGGTCTTGCTTGCATCAGAGAGCTCTTCCGTTTGGGGGTATAGCCTGGGGGATAGCTTGCCCGAAGGACCCTGGCCTCAAGTAGTTCACGTGAGGCGCCTGTGATTGCCGGACCGGTTGCGCCGTCTTTGGAGGGATCCCTATTGTGGCAAGCGACACAGCTGGAAAGATAAATCCCCCTACCTCGTCTTGCATCTCCCCCCTGAGCTGTTTTTGTAGGCGAATTCGAATCCTTTGTGCAGGCACTGAGTAGAAGCGTAAGAAGAAAAAGAAAAAACCATCTCGCACCCATACCGTCAATTTACTTTATAGTCTTGCCAACCGCAACTCGATGAGGGTCCGTGCCTCACTTCATATCAAATTATATCGACCACGGGGTTTGAAACCCCGAGGTCGGCCCAAGGGAAGATCTATGGGGGAAGAGCTACCGCTTCTCCCCTTTGGAAACCCCACCGGTTATGTGCCCGCGGCTAGCCGCAGGGTATGCTAATATTCAATCAACGTTTCTAATACAAACGTATTTAAATTTGTTACATTGAAGCTATTCCGAGGGGAAGGAGACTGAAGGACGAGGGAACCGAACCTGAGGCTTGGTGCAGGCCCAGACGGTAGGAATAATCACGCCCATTTCCCTCGGCCTGAAGGCTCCTTCCACCGGGGAAATGTAACCTTACTTACTGCGTTTGTATTAGTTTCCAGCCTTCACCCTAGTTGTTGTGACTGAATCTCGATGTGGACACTTTGTGGACACCATTTTGGGAAATCGTACTTTTGTGCGAGGCCGTACTTTGATAGCAACGGACTTGAGGCGAGAAGTAGTTGTATTAGAAAACCGACTAGCAGAAGGAAAAAGCCGAGGCGAGACATCGTTGTTCCCAAAGAAAACAACAGAACCAATGCGCCAAGAAAGATGATAAATAAGGCGGTAAAATTAACCCAATCGGCGGAGATCGACATATCTAACCCTCAACTAGAAGGATCCCGTCTCAGTGAGAAAGCGAAACCAAGAGACAAATACTGCGGGCGTTACTGTCTCAGGATATAGGAATCTGGGCGAGACTCAAGGGGGAAACATTCAGCGAGCGATATCGCCTCTATCTTCCC
>JAPUHZ010000290.1 GCA_027297485.1 Deltaproteobacteria bacterium | reverse complement strand
AGCCCGAGTCCGCCCACGCCGATCACCGCAACCCATTCCTCAGGTGAGATTCGATCCAACTTCGCCACGGCGGAATAGGTCGCCAATCCCGAACATGACAAGGTCGCCGCCCAGGCGGGATCGATACCGTTCGTGTCGATGAGATACTGCGGGTGCGGCACAAGCAAATGATCCGCATAGGCCCCTGGACGCTGGAGCCCCATATAGCGCGGTGTCGTACAATGGTTGTCCATTCCCTCGCGGCAGCGTGCGCAAGCGCCGCATCCCGTCCAAGGGTATACTAGACGATCTGCTCCGAGGGGGACATTTCCGGCCTCGGGCCCTGCCGCGATGATGGTTCCGTAAGGTTCATGCCCGAGGGTAGCGGGCAGGTCCATGCCGCGCTCACTCATGTGCATACGCTTGCCGCCGCCGAGCTCGAGGTAGCCGTCCCGGATATGCACGTCGCTGTGGCACACCCCGCAGTACTTGAGCCTGAGGAGCACCTCGGTGCCGCGGGGACCTGGAGTTTCACGCTCTGCCCTCTGCAGTGGTTTGCCCCATTCAAAAACATCGTAGCTTAGCATACATCCCGGCCCCGTTGGGGTTTTGAATTGACCGGCCAACGTGTTGTAGAGACTGAACCCTTCCTAGATAGCGTGCCGGCCTCTGCTACACGGGTATAAGCGGTTACATCGCCATCCCCTCCCCCTATCTACTTGTCAAGCCAAGTATGGCTCAGTCCACCACCCCACCAGCGAAAGGAACCACGACTGTCAGAGGTGAAACCCTTGACATTGTCACGAAAGGTAAAGAACCGCGGGACGAAAAAGAGCGGGAGCTCAGGAACATCTTCAAGGACTTTAGCCACGATCTGCTTAAAGAGCGCCCTTCGCTTAGCTAGATCAGGTTCTGCCTCGGCCTTTTTGATCAGGACGTCCATCTCCTTATCACAGTATCCAGCAGCATTGTTGCTCCGTTTCTTGAGATCGGGCTCACAAATAAACTCCGTCCCATAGGTGGGCCATGGATCGACTTTAAAGCTGCCACCGCCAAAAAAGAACGCAAATTCCCCTTTCCGATGAAGCGAGTGAACCGCGCCAGCGTCAAGGACCCTGAGGTTGATACTCATTCCGACTCTCTTGAGCTGGGCTTGCAGCGTGGTCGGCTCGGCCTCTTCACCTTTCTGGACCATTATCTCAATTATTTCTCCCTTGTAACCGGCCTTCTTAAGTAGGGCTCTCGCCTTATTAGGATCATGTGAAAGGGATGACAAACCGTCAATGTACCAGGCATGTCCCTTCGGATATAACTGATCGGTTGGTTCGCCGAAACCGAAGTAGGCCGCCTCGAGGATCTCCTTTCTGTCGACGGCGTGAGTCACAGCCTGGCGCAACTCTTTGCTGTTAAAGGGAGGAGCGGCCACGTTAAAAACCATTTGACGATACCCTGCATGAGGGGCCTGGACGTAGCCGATCCCCTTCAGCTTGCCGTTGGTGACCTGCTTCACCCACTCGTGAGGCGTGCGCTCGATTATGTCTACATCGCCTGCCCTGAGGGCGGTGAACCGTACCGTGTTGTTCCTGATGGGCCGTAGAATAACACGGTCAACAAAGGCCTTGTGGCCCCAATAATCGTCAAATCGGTCAAAGATGATCCTCTGTCTGGGCTTCCATTCCACAAACTTGAAGGGTCCTGTCCCTGGAGGAAACTCAGTCGGTCTACTGACTCCTTCCTGTAGCGACCCTTCGGGAATCACGGAGAAGGCTTGAATGTTCGAGAGCGACGACAGAAAGGACCGGCTGGGTCTCTTGAGATAAACCTTTAGGGTATGTCTGTCGGGTATCTCTATTCGCTCTACTATGGAGAGTTTGATGAAGCCGTAGGTTGCGTTCTTGGGATTCATCGAATAGTCCATTGCGTACTTGGCGTCTTTTGCGGTCATCTCCTTGCCGTTGTGAAATTTAACCCCCTTACGGAGGTGAAAGGTATAAACTCTGCCGCCTTGGGAAATCTCCCACGACGTGGCTAGATTGGGTTGGATGTTCCCTTTCAGGTCAAGGCCTATAAGGGATTCGAACATCAGGTCACGGATGGACTGTTCTGTGGACCTTGTGCGAACCAGGGGGTTCATCATTTCTAAATCTCTCCTGATGCCCATGGTGAGAGTGCCGCCCCTTTTTGGCTCAACCGCGGCGCTCTCCAACGGCGCCCACAAGCCCATCCACATACCCAGGCTCAAAACAACTATTATAAATCGCTTCATGATCGGGTCCCTCCTTAATAATATTCACATTGAGTCGGTGTGAAAATATTCCGTACTTCAACCATTATCCGGCGCGCTGCTCAATTGGAGGAAGCTTACAGGTGATACCATTCTTTTCCAGCTCCCTGTAATATTCCTCCCTAATCACGGGATCTTCCATTTCGTAAGATAGATTGAAGCCCAACTCATTTTTGTCTTTAGTCTGCGAACTCGGCGCTATGACTGTAAACTCTCTCCCCCAACCGTATCTCACCCCGTTCCCGCGAAATGCCAACATCCTGAACAGACCTTTACCGGTGTTAAAGTGCTGGTGAAACTCACCGTGGCGAGGAGAAATCACAGCATAGGGCTTTAGCGGTACTTTTCGTGGGTTCTTCTCCTCTCCGGGCATAAACAGATACTCATATCCCTGCCCCTCAATCACCACCACATGGGCCCCCGGGCCATGGCGGTGAGCCGTCATATAGGTGCCTTCAGAGACCTCTGCAATATGGGTTCCTATGGAAGTCCCTGCCATAGAGAGACGTATCACTCCATGCCGATAGCCTCTCTCGGGACAGGGGTCCAGCCTGCTAAATTTTCTAATGTCTGGGATAAAGTTGGTTTCAAACATTTTCGTAGTCCAGTGCTTTCCCTCGTCCGAGAAAAAGTTTTTCATTTCACAGGTATACCTATCCTTAAAGGCAAAAGGATTATTAAACACGAACTCTAGGTTGTGGTACAGATTGATGACGTAGGGCATATTGGTGCAGAAGAAAAATCTACACGGCTCATCACTAGAAGCGTTGAATTCCTGATGCCATGCATTAACCGGTATCACCAACAAGGACCCCTCCTCCCACTCGATAGTCTGTTTTGGTTCTCCTTCCTGCCATATCATGGTAGCCCCGCGGCCTTTCATCACATACATGGTGGCATCGTATATATGCCGCTCGGGTCTTAGTTCCCCCCTTGGCGGTATTTCAACAATTTGCAGGTTCCTTTCCTCTTGATTCCCCAATCGCGTGTAAGCCGCTCTTCCGCCTCTTCGTTCCCAGTCTCCTAACGGAAGAGTCGCAAGGTTCTCCAGCGCACTACCTTGATGTAGTGGCACTCCATCGCTGCGCACAAACTGTTGATAGCTGCTCTTTATGTACCACTCATCAAAGTTTGTTGGTGCTATAACCATACTGATCCCCTTTAAGCGTGAATTTCAGTTTTGGTGTGACAAACAAAAACGCCAGCACACCCTAGCGATAAAACCGCAAAGAGCGACTGGCTTTGAACTCTTCTTTTCTTCTTCCGCCCCTCCGAGGAACCGGTCTAGTTCCTCAGTTACGCCTCACATCTTACAAATGTCTTGCCGGAGTTGGGGAGGCTATTGCTTCTCTGCATAGAGGCCTATACCAATGTGGGGAAAATCTGTCAACTCAAGGTGGAAGGGTGGCAAGAATGAATATTGTCCTTCTTCCGCGCCCCATTTGATGCTCGCTAACGATAATTTCTTGGACTGATTAATGTCGGATCGAGGTTGACAGCATCGGCAGGTAAGGGAAATGTTGCGTTTGTGGGATTGCCAGACCTGACACCAATGATAGGCGTCAGCCTTTCGTAACCACGAGTCCCGGACCGCGTCTCGCCTACAAGGAGGCACGGGTTTCGACGATCGTCTCGACGGGCTTTGGAATGCTGATGTTATAGAGTCGGGCTACGTTTTCGCGCAGCAGCTTTGCTCGAGACTCGGAGGAAAGATTTCCCATGTCCCTGGCCACGATCTCACGAGAGTGAGGCCAGGTGGAGTTCCCGTGGGGGTAGTCATTGGACCACATACAGTTATCCACTCCCCACCACGACAGCAGATGGCCCCCGACAGCGTCGTTGAAAAAGGTGGCATAGACCTGCCGGTGGAAGTATTCGCTGGGAAGCATCTTTAGCGACAAGGAAGAGGACCGACTGGCAAAGCGTTTAAAGTAATAATCCCACTGTTCGAGAACGAATGGGATCCAACCGATTTCACTCTCCACGAGGACCAACTTTAACCGGGGGA